>DASUXN010000330.1:0-7608 GCA_036377875.1 Acidimicrobiales bacterium | reverse complement strand
CGCGGGCGAGGGCTCGCAGGTGATTCCCGTGAACACGCCGTCGTTCAAGGGCGACGTCCTCATCTACCAGAACGAGATCTGCCCGGGCTCCGAGAACATCGGCATCGGCGGAGTGACCCTGGTCGACGTCACCAACCCCCTCAAGCCCAAGAAGCTGGTCGAGGGATACGGCGACTTCACCAACAACGGCAAGAGCCAGACCAAATCGAACCAGGTGCACTCGGCGTTCGGCTGGACGAACACCGAGACGGGCCGGGTCTACGTCGTCATGACCGATGACGAGGAGTTGACCGACACCGACATCATCGACATCACCAACCCGAGCAAGCCGACGTGGGTGGCCGAGTACGACTTCCGGGCCCAGTCGTCCCAGCCCCTCGGGGCCGTTCACGGCGACGCCGTGTTCATCCACGACGAGGTGGTCAAGAAGATCGGGAACAGGTACGTCGGCCTGCTCTCGTACTGGGACGGCGGCTACATCCAGATCGACCTCACCGACCCGGCCAACGCAGAGTTCCTGAAGGATTCCGATTACCCCGCCGTGGACCCGGTACTGCTGGCCGAGGAGGCGACGTCTCTGTCGCCCGAAGGCAACGCCCACCAGGCCGAGTTCACCCGGGACAACAAGTACATCGTCGCCACGGACGAGGACTTCGGTCCCTACCGCATCGCGGTGTCGGTGACCGACGGGCCCCACGCCGGCACGCACGCCACCGCCATCCAGGGCAGCGATACTCCGCAGATCGACCGCGACACGTCGGTATCGGGCGACACGCGGTTCGTGGGCCTGGCCTGTGATGTCCCGTCGATCCCGCCGGCCGACTCTTCGCATACGGTCGCCGTCATCGAGAGGGGCGTCTGCAACTTCACCCCCAAGATCCAGAACGCCGCCGCCGCCGGCTACGAAGCCGCGGTCGTGATGAACCGCACCGGCGTGGACGGGTGCGAGACGCTGGTGACAATGCTGGCCGAGGCCAGCATCCCCGCGGTGTTCGTGTCTCGGACCGACGGCTTCCGCATCCTCGGCGCCAGCCTGGCGGGCTACACCTGCTCACTGGACGGGACCGGGACCACTGCTCCCGCGGTCGGGACGGACGGCTCGACGGTGAGCCTCAACGCCGTTTTCGACGGTTGGGGGTACATCCACCTGTTCGACGCGGAGTCGATGGACGATCTGGACCAGTTCGCCATCCCCGAGGCTCACGACCCCGCCTACGCCGAGGGGTTCGGCGACCTGTCCGTGCACGAGGTCGCCACCGACCCGGACAGCGACCTCGTCTACGTCTCGTACTACTCGGGAGGGTTCCGGGTACTCGGGTACGCCGGCGGCCAGTTGACGGAGCTGGGGACGTTCATCGCCGGCCCGGACACGGTCACCACGTCTGGCCAGGCTGTGACCGGGCGCGGCAACAACTTCTGGGGCGTCGAGGTCCACCAACACCCCAATGGCGAGAAGTACGTGCTGGCGAGCGACCGGGACTCGGGAGTGTGGATCTTCCAGTACCGACCGCAGCCGTGATCGTGGGGGCGGCCGACGGGTCGCCCCCTTCGAGCCGCTCTAACCGGTCTCGCTGGCCAACACGCCGCTGCGGAGCGCGAACATGACCGCGTCGAGGCGGGAGCGCTGGTGGAGCTTGGCCAGGATGTTGGCCACGTGGCGCTTGACGGTGTGACCGGAGAGGTGGAGTTGCTCGGCGATCTCGTGGTTGGCGAAACCCTGGCTGACCAGGCGCAGGACCTGGAGCTCCCGCTCGGTGAGGCCCGGGCCGGCTGACGCCCGGCGTGGCGCCTCCTTGAACTCGGTGAGGACCTTCGACGCGATAGAGGGCGACAGCAGCAGGCCGAGGTCCTGGGCGACGACCCGCACCGCCTGGGCCAGGTCGTTCACCAGCCCCTCCTTGAGGATGTAGCCCCCGGCGCCCGCCTTGAGGGCCTCGAAGACGTCGTCCTCCTCCGCGCTGGCCGTGAGCATGATCACCTTGGTGGTCGGCAGCAGCCGGCGGATGGCGGTGGCCGCCTGGATGCCGTGCATGCCCGGCATGCGGACGTCGAGCAGGACGAGGTCGGGCGCCAGCTCCTGGGCCACCGCCACCGCCTCGGCGCCGTCGCTGGCATGGCCGACGACCTCGATGTCGGGCTCGTCCTGCAAAAGGGCGAAGACCACCCGCCGGAATCGCTCCTCGTCGTCGGCGACGAGGACACGGATCATCTCGACCTCTGGCTCCACCTGAGGGCTCCTCCTAGCCGGCCCGCACGGCCAGAGTACCGGGGTCCGCCGCGAAAGTTGCGCGCGATGCATCGGAGGGCGCCGGACGGTGGTGCCAGCCCACCCGGCATGGCCCGAACGGGCCACGCGGAGCATGGCCCGCGAGGGCCATTTCGGAAATGGCCCGTGCAATTTTTGAAGGCCGGGTTCATCATCGGTTTTGCGGGAAAGCGGACAGCGGACCTGCGAATCCAGACCGATGACGGCATGGTTATTGGACCGGATTAAAGAAACCAGCCGGTGGAGACACGGGAAAGGAAGTGTTCACTCATGAGGGCGACAAAGGCTGTGGCGGCGCTCGCCGGCACCGTGGTCCTGGCCGGAGGGGTGGGCCTCGTGGCCTTGCAACAAGGCGTTGACACGAAGGCAACACCGCAGGTCAGCACCACTGTACCGGCGATCGCTCTACCGACTATCCAGCCCGGTGCGACCCCTGAGCAGATCACCCAGTCCGTGCTCGACACGCTCACGCAACTTCAGCAGCAAGTTCTGCCACCCGGAGGCGGCGCACCACAGCCACTTTCCGAAGAGCAGGTCATAGCCGCATTGAAGGCCCAGCAAGAGCAGCTCGGAATCAAAGTCCCAAAGCAATAGGTCATTCGAACTAATTTCACCAAAGGAGAATCCAATGCTGCGCAAGAAGATCATCAGCCTCGGGCTGAGCGCGGCGACGGCCGGGACCCTGGCCTTCACCGTTGCTGCCCCTGCCGCTTCCGCCGACCACAACATCCAGCACACCGTCTGCCAGGCGCTGCCGGCCGCATTCGTCAACCAGAACAGCGTGGTCGCCTCGACCGGCCTGTCGCTGAGCCAGGCCCAGACCGCCCTGGGCCAGGCCCAGAGCGAGTTCGACGCCGCCACCTCGCAGTACGTCGGTGCCATCCAGAGCCTGCTGGACGCGGTCATGAACGCCGGTGACGTGGTGCTGGCCACCGCCAACCTGGGCGTCGCCACCGACAACATCGGCGCCAAGTTCACGGCATGGTCGAACAAGACCGCTGCCGAGTTCGCGGCCCAGTACGCCTACGACGTCGCCGTGTGGCAGCTCGGGATCATCAACGACCTGAACTCCCCCTGCTAGATCCCCCGGCTCCACCGGGAAGCGATGAGCGCCCGCTCCGGCGGGCGCTCACTCGCGGCTGCGGTGCACCGACACGGCGTAGTTCCCACCGCGGTACGGCTCGCGATCCCAGGTCGCCCAGCGCTCGGCCAGCACCAGGCCGGCGGCCTCGGCATGGGCGTCGTAGGTGGCCAGGTCGAGCCGGCCATCCTCCACCTGGAACCCGGCGACCAGGGCACCGCCGGGTTCCAGGTGGCCGGCCATCCGCGCCACCACCGCCCCTTCCGTCCCGGGCTGGACGTAGATCATGACGTTGCCGGCCAGGAGCACGGCGTCGAAGCGACGCCCGAGGTCGAGGTCGACCAGGTCGCCCAGCACCCACGGCACGTCGGGCGCCTTGGCCCGTGCCTTCTCCAGCATCGACGGGTCCACGTCGGCGCCCACCACGTCGATCCCCCGGCGGGCCAGCTCGACGGCGACCCGGCCCGTGCCGCACCCGGCGTCGAGCACGGAACTTGGCCCGCCTGAACGTCGCGGCAGATCGAGGGACGTCACGAAGTCCGCCTCGCCGTGGATGTTCTGCCCCCGGGCCGCCATCTCCGCCCAACGGTCGTCGTAGGAGGCGGCGCGACCCTGCGCCTCGGCCGACCAGCGGGTGTTGGGCTGTCCGGGCATGTGATCCAGACTGTACGGCCATGACCACGACGTCGCCCTCGGCCGAAGCCGTCCCCCTCGTTCCCCGAGAAGTCCTCTTCGGCAATCCCGAGCGGATGAGCCCCCGAATCTCTCCCGACGGGTCCCGCCTGGCGTGGATCGCCCCTGACGAGGGCGTGCTCAACGTGTGGGTGACGCCCGTCGGGTCGCGCCAGGCCACACCCGTGACCCACGACCGCGACCGTGGCATCCGCAGCTACTTCTGGGCCCACGACAACCGCCACCTCCTCTACGTCCAGGACAAGGGGGGCGACGAGAACTGGCGCCTCTACGCCGTCGACCTCGACACCGGCGACATCCGCGACCTGACGCCCTTCGACGACGTCCAGGCCCGGATCGAGGAGGTCGACAAGCACCACCCCAACGACATCCTCGTCGGGCTGAACCGAGACAACCCCGAGCTTCACGACGTCTACCACCTCGACCTGGCCACCGGGGAGCTGACCAAGGTCGTGGAGAACCCGGGCTTCATCGGCTTCGTGGCCGACGCCCAGCTCCAAGTCCGCTGCGGCATCGCCCCCCTGCCCGACGGTGGGCTAACCATCCTCGTCCGGGACACCCCCGAGGACGAGTGGCGGCCGCTCCTCGAGGTCGGCCAGGAGGACGCCCTCACCACCTATCCCATGTCGTTCAGCGTGGACGGGAAGTCGCTGCTGGCCGTCAGCTCGGCGGGAGCCAACACCGGCCGGCTGGTGCGCCTCGACCTGGCCACGGGCGAGTCCGAGGTCATCGCCCAGGACCCCCAGTACGACGTGGCCGGGGCCCGCCTCCACCCCGACACCCGCGAGCCCCAGGTGGTGGCCTTCCTCAGGGACCGCGTCGCCTACGAGGTGCTCGACCCCGACGTGGCGCCCGACATGGAGCTCCTCCAAGGCGTAGAGGACGGCGACCTCAGCCTCCTCGGCGAGGACGACGAGGACCGCACGTGGCTGGTCGCCTACATGGACGACGACGGTCCCATCCGCTACTACGCCTACGACCGGGCCAGCCGCTCCACCACCTTCATGTTCGAGCACCAGCCCGCCCTCACCGCCTACACGCTGGCCAAGATGGAACCGTTCTCGTTCAAGGCGCGCGACGGCCTCGAGATCCACGGTTACCTGACCTTCCCGCCCGGCCTCGGTCGTTCCGGCCTGCCCACCGTCCTCAACGTGCACGGCGGGCCTTGGGCCCGGGACTCGTGGGGATACGACGGCGAGGCCCAGTGGCTGGCCAACCGCGGCTACCTGTGCGTCCAGGTCAACTTCCGGGGCTCGACCGGGTACGGCAAGTCCTTCACCGGCGCCGGCGACCGGGAGTGGGGGGCCAAGATGCACGACGACCTGGTCGACGCCGTTCAGTGGGTCGTCGACCAGGGCTACGCCGACGCGTCGAAGGTGGCGATCTACGGAGGTTCCTACGGCGGCTACGCCGCCCTGGTCGGGGCCACGTTCACCCCCGACCTGTTCTGCTGCGCGGTCGACATCGTCGGCCCGTCCGACCTGCGAACCCTTATCCGATCCATCCCGCCCTACTGGGCGCCGATGATCGCCCAGTTCCACACCCGGGTGGGAAATCCCGACACCGAGGACGACTTCCTGTGGTCACGGTCGCCTCTGTCGAAGGTCGACCAGATCCGCATCCCCATCCTCGTCGCCCAGGGCGCCAACGACCCCCGGGTCAAGCAGGCCGAGGCCGAACAGATCGTGGCCGCCCTGAAGGCCAAGGGCCTCGACCACCAGTACCTGCTGTTCCCCGACGAGGGCCACGGGTTCGCCAAGCCCGACAACCGCATCCGCTTCTACGCTGCCGCCGAGCGCTTCCTGGCCAAGCACCTGGGCGGCCGCTTCGAGCCCGAGTAAGGCAGCGACACGGCCCGCGCAGCGGCCCGCCACCAACTCAGTCCTCGTAGTCGTTGTAGTCGCCGTAGCGGGCCTTGGCGTTGAGCGCCGAGGTGCCGAACAGGACTCCAATCTCCTCCCACGTCGAGCCCTTCTCCCTCGCCTCGTTCACCATGCGGCGGGTGAGGGCGTCGAGGTAGGTGCGGGTCGCGACGACGGCCGTGATGCGGGGCATGGGCGGGATCTCGGGATCGACGATCTGGTCGAACAAGCGGCTCAGGGCGAAGACGACTTCGTCGTTGGGATCGATCTCGGGCACCGCGGCATCGTAGGCGCTGCGGAAAGGGCCGCCAGGGTGCCGGGAAGGGCGAGGCCGTGCCTCTACCCTAAGGCCGATGCCCGCCCGGCCCGAGCCCGGAACTCCACAGGCGGCCGCCCTCGACTGGGTCGCCGCAGTGATGGACCGCCGCGATCTGGCGGCGGCATGGGAGTCCACCGAAGCGACGCTGCGACTCGTGCTGGCTCAGGACTGGGTGTGGAATCACCGCCACGATCCCGCCATCGGCCACCAGGCCGACTGGGACGAGATCGCCGCCGGGCTGGCCGGAGGGCCGGAAGACCACGCGCTCTGGGAGAGGTTCTGCTCCGACCTCCTCACCATGTGGCACCGAACCTGGAAGGGTTTCAGCGCACACTCGTGGACCGTCCGCCCCGACCCCGAGGTGATCGACCTCGACCTGGAGATGGTGACGTTCGTCGAGCCCGGTCCGGCCGCCTACCACCCGGCCGGCCCGGCGTTCTCCCGCCGGTTCGCCATGCGCCACACCACCGACGGCTGGAGGGTGGCGGGGATCAACGGCGACCAGCTTTTCGAGCCGGGGTGGCCGCCGCGGATGGGGCGACCGGCGTGAGCACGCTCAAGGGCCGGCTGCTGGTCGCCACGCCGTCACTCGGCGACCCCAACTTCGAGCACGCCGTGATCCTCCTTCTCGAACACGGCGAGGACGGGGCGGTGGGCGTGGTGCTCAACCGGCCCACCGGCACCGACCTGGCCGACCCTCTGCCAGGCTGGTCCCGCCTGGCGGCCGAGCCGCCCGTCGTGTTCGTGGGCGGGCCGGTCTCTCCCGACGCCGCCATCTGCCTGGCCCGCTCGTGGCCCGACGAGCTGCTCGAGGCGTACGAGCCGCTCATGGACTCGCTGGGCACCCTCGACCTGTCCGCCGACCCCGACGAGGTTGCCGCCGGTGTGCAGGGCGTGCGGGTGTTCGTCGGGTACGCGGGGTGGGGACCGGGCCAACTCGAAGGCGAGATCGCGGCCGGTGCGTGGTGGGTGGTCGATGCCTCGCCCGACGACGCCCTGTCCGCCGAGCCCGAAGAGCTGTGGCGGTCGGTCCTCCGCCGCCAGCCCGGGCGGCTGGCCATGTTCGCCAACTATCCGGCCAACCCGGCCATGAACTAGGTGGCGAACGTGCAGCTCACGCCCGTGCAGGTGCGCATCCTCGGCTGCCTCATCGAGAAGGAACGCACCACTCCCGACAACTACCCGCTGACGATGAACGGTCTTCTGTCGGCGTGCAACCAGACGACCAACCGCTATCCCGTGGTCACCTTCACCGAGGCGACCGTCTCCAACGCCCTGCTGAACCTCCGCAGCCAGAACCTCCTGCGCATCGACTACAGCCGCTCGGGCCGGGCCGACAAGTACCGCCACGTCCTGGCCAGCGAACTCGACCTCGACGACGCAGAGA
>DASUXN010000329.1:0-2461 GCA_036377875.1 Acidimicrobiales bacterium | reverse complement strand
AGGCCGCTGTACTCGTCTCGGGCGGGGGCGTCGAGGTAGACCTTCACGCCGCCCACGGTGTTGACCAGCTGCTCGAAGCCCTGGAAGTCGACCTCCACGTAGTGGTTGATGTCGATGCCGAGGCTGTCCTGGATCGTCTGCACCAGCGTGCCTGCGCCTCCGACGGCGAAGGCGGTGTTGATCTTGGACTTGGTGCCGGTGCCCGCGATGGGAACGTAGAGGTCCCGGGGGATGGACAGGATCGCCGCCTTCTGCTGCTGGGGATCGATGTGCAGCACCATCATCGTGTCGCTAAGACCGTCCCGGTTGCCCTCGGAGCTCGCCCCCGTGACCTCGGCCAGGCCTTGGCCGACGTTGGCCCGGCTGTCGGAGCCGACGAGCAGGACGTTCATGACGCTGCCCGTCTCGTCGCCGACCAGTCCCGGCACGTCGACCCGGTCGATCTTGCCGAGCTGCATGCGGAGGTAGACGTAGGCCGTGCCCGTGAGCAGCACGGCCACCGCGGTCAGGATGATCGTGGCCTTGATGACCCGGTTCAGCCACCGTGGCCGCGACCGGACAGGCGGGCGCGGTCGGAGAGCGGTGGTGACGGCCACGCCGGGAATCTACCCTGCACACCGCCGACCAACCGGGGCGGGCCTCCTAGGCTGAGCGGCGTGGTCTCACCGATCGATCGGGCGCTGATCGGCGGCTGGCGGGCCACGGGACTGGCGGCGCTCACGTCCGACGTCTCGGCGCTGGACGGTGGGGGCCGCTGGGTCGTCGTCCTCCCGTTCGAGGGCCCGCCCGTTTGCGCCCGCTTCCGGGACTGGTCTCCGGTGGAGGGACCGACCGGCGCAGCGGCCGACCGTCGTGTGCCCGTGCCGCTGGCCTCGTGGCGTTCCAGTCTCGACCGGGGAGCGTTCGCCAAGGGCGTGCAGAGGGTGCGGGAGGCCATCGCCGCCGGGGACGTGTACCAGGTCAACCTGTGCCGGCGGCTGTCGGCCCCCCTGCCCGAAGGCTTCGACGTGTGGGCGTTCGGGACAGCCCTGCTGGACGCTCATCCGGCTCCCCACGGCGCGGTGGTCGACCTGCCCTCGGCCGGCGTGCACGTCGCCTCGGCCTCGCCCGAGCGGTTCCTGTGCCGCACCGGCCGCAAGGTGGAGTCCCGGCCCATCAAGGGGACGGCCCCGTCGGCCCGCGGCCTCACCGCCAAGGACCGGGCCGAGAACGTCATGATCGTCGACCTCGTCCGCAACGACCTCGGCCGGGTGTGCGAGTACGGGTCGGTCGAGGTCCCGGGATTGTGGGAGGTCGAGCCCCATCCCGGCCTGGTCCACCTGGTGAGCACGGTGTCGGGACGGCTGCGTCCCGGGAAGGGCTGGGCCGATCTGGTGGCGGCCACGTTCCCGCCCGGCTCGGTGACGGGGGCGCCCAAGCTGGCCGCCCTCGAGGTCATCGCCGCCCTCGAGCCGGTGGCCCGGTCGGTGTACACCGGCGCGGTGGGGTGGGTGGACGCCGACCGAGGGGAGGCCGACCTCAACGTGGCCATCCGGACGTTCTGGGTGGAGGACGGCGAGCTGCATCTCGGAGTCGGTGGCGGGATCACCTGGGACTCCACGCCCGACGGCGAGTGGGAGGAGACCGAGCTGAAAGCGCGCCGCCTGCTGGCCGTGGCCGCGGCGGCCGCCGCCTGACCGCAGCATGACCTACGTGTGGATCGACGGCCATCTGCTGGACGAGGCCGAGGCGCGCGTCTCCCCGTTCGACCACGGGCTGCTGACCGGGGACGGGGTGTTCGAGACGCTGCGGGTCTACGGCGGCGTGCCCTTCGCGGCGTCGCGCCATCTGGACCGGCTGGAGCGGTCGGCGTCGACCATGCACCTGTCGTTGCCCGACCCCGCGGTGTTGGCCGAGGCCATGGCCAAGGTGGTCGTCGCCAACGAACTGGAGGAGGGCCGGCTGCGCATCACTGTCACCGGGGGGCCGGCGCCGCTGGGATCGGCCCGGGGCGAGGTCGGCCCGACGGTGATCGTGGCCGCCGGCCCCATGGCCCCGTGGCCGCCGGCCACGCCGGTCGTGACCGTCCCCTGGCCCCGCAACGAGCGGGGGGCGCTGGCGGGCGTGAAGTCGACGTCCTACGGCGAGAACGTGGTCGCCTTGGCCTACGCCCACCAGCGGGGGGCGGGGGAGGCGATCCTGCCCAACCTGGCCGGCAACCTGTGCGAGGGCACGGGCAGCAACGTTTTCGTCGGCGTCGGGGGGCGGCTCGTCACCCCGCCGCTCTCGGCCGGCTGCCTGGCCGGTGTCACCCGCGACCTGCTGCTCGAGCTGGTCGACGTGGCCGAGGAAGACCTGCCTGTGGGCGCCCTGGCCGAGGCCGACGAGGCCTTCCTGAGCTCGAGCACCCGCGAGGTCCAGCCGATCTCGGCCGTCGACGGCCGGACCCTCCCGGCCGTTCCCGGGCCCCTCACCGCCGCCG
>DASUXN010000328.1:0-5317 GCA_036377875.1 Acidimicrobiales bacterium | reverse complement strand
CCCCCGGGACCCTGCCCGTCCCACGTGGCCGGCCGCCACTCCTTGCCGTCGACAGTCAGACGTGCTCCCCGTCCGTGTCGATCACGGCGCCGGAGGCTTCGAGGCGGCACCCGTTCCGATGGAGACCTCGTCAAAGACCCGGCCGCTCTGGTTCACCGCTCGGAGGAGGAGGTGGTCGGCGAAGACGCTGAGGTCGACGAAGTGGTGCCACGACCCCGATGCGGCGGTGAAGTCGTCGCTGCCGGTCCGGCGGGTATCCGCCGCGCCTCCGCTCACGACGTAGGTGACGCCGTTGAGCGGCTTCGAGCGCTGGTAGTCGTGTTCGTGGCCGGAGAGCACGAGCTGGACGCCGTAGCGCTCGAACAGGGGTGAGAAGGTATCCCGGGCCTCCATGCTCGAGCCCTGGTAGCCGGCCGAGTAGGGGGGGTGGTGCAGGGCGACGACCTTCCACGTCGTAGTAACGGTGGCGAGCGTGCGATCCAGCCATGCGAGCTGCTGGGGGTTCTGGATGTCGGTCGAGTCCAGGGCGATCAGCGTCAACTCGCCCAGCTGACGGGCGTACCACCGCCCGGGCAGGCCCAGCGCGGCGATCTGGCGGTCTGCTGCGCCGCTGGTCTTGACGTCGTGGTTGCCGAGGATCGCCAGCAGCTCGGCTCCGGTGTCGAGCACCTCTCGGAACGGCTCGAAGACGGTCTCGGGAAGCTGCTCGGGGTCGCCCGAGGGATAGACGTTGTCGCCCAGGAGCAGCAGGGCGTCGTAGGGGTCGGTGCGGCCCGCGTTGGCGATGGCGTCGGCCGTCCTCCGCTCCCGGCTGTTGGCATAGCCGACGTCCCCGGCCACGGCCACGCGCAGGTCCGGTTGGGCATCGGGAGGGAAGGGCTCGAGGGGCCACGTCTTGGTCGGGCTGCCGGTGACATGGGAGACGAACGAACGGATCTGCCGGCCATAGAGGCCAGCGGCAAGCCCGATCGTGACCACTAGGACCACGGCGGCCATGGTGATCCACGACCGTGACCGGGCAGGCATGTCGTCTACGCCTTCGGGGGAACGTGCGGCTCGGTGACCAGGGCCACCACGGTGGCCCGCACGCCGTCGAGGGTGGCGTCCTGAAGGCATCCGGTGAACTTCCGGCGAGCGGAGTCGCCGAGGACGCCGGTGAGCACGAGGCGGGCTCGGCCAGGCTCCACCGCCTCGACCTCGATGCGGTCCAGGCGCACCTTGCCCTGGCAGGCGACCGGTAGGGCGGCCGCCTCCTCGGCTGCGCTCTCCCGGGCGTCCCGCACCCGGACGTCGAGCTCGAGGGTGGTCCGGTCGGGGTTGGGGTCGGGGCGGGTCTGCGTCGCGTCCGCCACGAGGCCGATGATGGGGAAGGCGAGCAGGCCGGTGGCCAGCAGCACGCCGCTCATCGCGGACCGCCGTGCCCGGGGTGGGGCAGCCGCAGGGGTCGAGCCACGGGCCCTGCTGGCCTCGAGGAAGTTCCCGGCCGGGGGCAACAGAGCCGGCGCGGGCGCCACCTGGGCACCGGAGCCCGCCCGCGCCATCGCGCCGGACACCTTCTCGATGACGAAAGCGATCGCCGACAGGATCACTCCCGCCCCCATGAGGAGGGGCACGAATACCCCCATTCGCCCGTCGGCGGGGTTCAACCAGGCGAACGGCGACTCCTCCGATCCCGGCTCGGGCGGTAGCTGATCGGCGACCGCGGGCCCCGCCAGGCCCTGCTCGTCGAGCCGGCGCTCCAGGCGGCCCAGGCGGGCGAACAGGAGCGTCGTGACCACGGCCACCTCGGCGGCGAGGAAGAAGATCCCCGAGATGAGGGCCCGGTTCCACTCCCAGCGGTACAGGTAGACCATCAGGTAGCCGCCGGAGACGAGCAGGACGACGCCCGTGAGGGTGCGGACGAGGAGTCGGAAACCGGCGTGTTCGGTCATTGCTGAAGTTCCTCCGAGGGGGATGGCGCCGCGATGAGGGACACCTCGCCGGTGTCGCCGTCGACGAGCGCAGTGGCTCCGACGGGGAACCGCTGGCGCGCTCCCGGCACTGCGACCACAGTAGGCACGCCGTACTCCCTCGCCAGGATGGCGAGGTGGGACAACGTGCTCCCCGTCTCGGCGATGAGGCCGGCCAGGTGGGGGAGATAGGCGGCCAGTTCGGGCGACAGGGTCTCGACGACGAGGACGACGCCGTCGCTGGTCGGGCTGTCGTGGGTGACCACGCCCGCGCCCCGCCCGCCTCCTGCGGCCCTGCCGCCGGGATGGTGGTCCGAGTCGGTGACGGCGAAGACCTCTCCTCCCGCGCCCAACCTGAACATGGGCGGAAGTGGGGGTCCTGCGCTGGCCCGCGCTCTGGCCGAGAGCTCGTCGGGAGCGGGCCCGGGCGCCCCCGCCACCAGCGCCCGAAGCTCCTCGATCTTGAGCAGTGCGACCGCTTCGGCGTCGAGTAGGCGCCCAGCGGACGCCAGGCGCCCGCCGAGGTGGCCGGCCGCCAGGGCTCCGAGTTCCTGCACCCAGCGGGCCCGGAGCCTCAGGGTTTCCCGCCATCCCAGGTCTCGCAGGTCGCCGCCCGCGGGGATCGCGCCGGGCGCGTCGGGAAGTACGTGCGGCGCCCCGATCCTCGGAGGGAGGAGCGACAGGACGACCGGCGTCCGATGCACGATCTCTTCGTCCGGTGACCCCGCGGCACGGCCCGCGGCTAGGGCAGCCAGCGCCAGTGCTGCGGCCGTCGTGCCGCTGCCGTCGGGTGGTAGGAGCATGCCGGCGAGGATCTCGTCGGCGTGCAGTGCTGCCAGCTCGGGCCGCAAACGCTCCAGCAACACCAGCAGCTGGTCGTCGGAGAGGGAAGCCAGGGCCGGCACGGCGGCCAGATGCCGGTCGGTGGTCCGGATCGTCGCCTCGGCGACGCTGGGCAACGCGGTCCGGAGGCGGCCAACCCGCCAGGCCGCGACCAGGCGGCGCGCCGGCCGACGGGGATCGAGCACCCGGACCAGCGAGTGGCGGGCAGCCGCCGCCCCGAGCAGCTCGAGATCGACGGCGATCCGCCCCCCAACGGCGGTCACCACCGGGGACTTCCGGAGTCGCTTGTGGGATACGCCGGCGGTCAGCCGGAGCGCTTCGGTGATGCCGTCACGCAGCGGAGCGACCCACAGATCCTGTTCCAGGGGTCGCAGCGGATGAGGAAAGGTCTCGCTGACGGGACCCGCCCCGAGGATCGGGGTGATCGCCGGTGAGCGGTGGCCGGTGGCCGTCACGGGGCGGCTCTGGAGGAGCCAGAGCCGGCCCTCTCGGTCGAAGGCCCACTCGACGTCCTGGGGACGACCGAACACGCGCTCGGCCTTGCGGGCCAGGCGGGCGAGACGACGGAGCTGGTGGTGAGAGAGGAGGGCCACCTCGGCGACCTCGAGTACGTGCCCATGGCGGCTGATCACGTACCGGGCGGCGGTGACGGTGCCGCTCACCAGGTCGTTCGGGCCGCCCTCCACCGCCTCCACCATCAGCCGGTGGGGGTCTCCGCCCACCGGCTCCACTCCGAACAGCACGCCGCCCGACGCGGCGTCGAGCTCGGGCTGCACCAGCACACCCATGGGGGCGGGTGGCGCGGTGGGGTCAGCCCGGCGGACCGCCGAGGCGAGCACATCCGTCACCGCCTGTTGGAACGACTCCCAGCTCCGGACACCGAGAACGGACCGGAACTGGCCCGCCATGGACGATTCCCCGGCGTCCTCGACCGTCGAGGACGAGCGCACCACCAGAGCCCTCGTACCTCCTCGGCTGAGCCGGTCCCACAGCTCCCGCAGGTCCTCGGGCCCGGGCACTTCGGCCGTGGTGAGGACGGCGCCGGGCAGGACCGGGAGGCCGGCGGAAGCTGCCTGGGCCAGGTTCGCCGCCTTGGCGCCCGCGACCGCCGGGTCCGCGGCCAAAGGGTCGGTCAGTTCCAGCACGATCCCGTCAGCCTCGACTCCCTGCGTCACCCGTCGACGCCCTTGCGTGTCCAGGGTAACGGGGTCGATGCGCAACTCGGTGCTCGTCATCGGGCCGGAGTGCTCGTCTCAGACCCGTACCGCGGTCACCGTGAACCGCTCCACCCGGAGGAGGTGACCGCCCGTCGAGGCGACCACGGTCAGCACTCCGTCGGACGCGCCCCGGAAAGTCACCGTCGCCTGCCAGGGGCTTCCCTCCCCGCCCGCGGGCACGCAACAGAACTCGCCGAGCGGCGCCGCCGACGACACCTGGCGTACCTCGACGCGAATGCTCTCGTCTACACCGGTGATCCGCCCACCGGCCGTGAGCGGAGAGGTCACCCTGGCGCCGTAGGAGGGATTGGTGAGGCTGAAGAAGCTGTCCTCCGTTCCGACCACCTCCCAGGGGGCGTCGGGCCCGGGCCCGAAGCGGAGCAGGTGGACGACGGCGGCAGTGCCGGTACGACCGCCCTCGGTTTCGTACCCCACGCCGATCAGGACTCCATCACCACTTGTCGACGAGCTGGTCGTACGGTCGACCTCGCGAAAGCCCAGGTAGCCGCTGGCGAAGTTGAGCGCGGTTTGGCCCGGGTCGAGATGCCAGGCCTGCTGGCCGCCGGCGCGGTACTCCCGCTGCCAGGCCGTGACCTCCTCCAGGGAACGGAACGGCCACAGCGGCTGGTATGCGAATGTCGTCCCGAAGGGCGACGTCGTGGACGTCGTGGCGTTGGTCGTCGAGGGGGCGAGGGAGGAGCTTGTCTGGGGGCCGCCCGAAGCGCTGGTGGTGGGGGCTGCTGAGTCCTCCCCATCACCGCAGGCGACGGGAGCCAGGAGCAGGAGGCCGAGCCCGGCGCTGCCTAGGATCCGGCGGCCCGCTCGGTGTCCCGAAGCATCGCGGTGGGGGCGCACACGTGTCATGGGGCTCAGTACACGCCTCCAGGGCCATCGCGCCCAGGGTCAAAGGTCCCGAGGCTGGGTGACGAAGGAGCCCTCCCCGGAGCGAGGTTCCCCAGAAATGCGACCAATGGCCCTGCTGCCGGTGGGCGCCACGGAGCAGGCTGGGAGGAGCAGAAGGAGGAGTGGACATGTCGAGCCTTGAGCGCTGTGACGAGATCACCAGGCTGATCGACGAGGTCTTGCGGGAATGCGCGCCGGCCCCGAGCACGGCGCCTGACCCCTCCGACCACAGGCGCATCCGGTCCTCAGCCGGCTGAGGTCCGCCGTGGCTGGAGCACGGCCGGGAGACGATCGGGCCCTCCGCGATCCCACTGCCCGACCGGATCGGGCCGAGCCGCACCCCATCATGGACGTCGCCTCCGCCCACCTGGCCCGTGCTGTTCCCGTGGCCGCACCGGGTGACGA
>DASUXN010000327.1:0-3172 GCA_036377875.1 Acidimicrobiales bacterium | reverse complement strand
GACCTGACGGTGGCCGACAACCTCACGTTCTCGGCCCGGGCCGCCGGCGCCGGCGCCGCCGCTGCGGCCGACGCCATGGCCCGCCTCGGCCTCGACGGCCGGCTGCGCGACGTGCCCGCCGGCCGCCTCTCCGCCGGCCAGCGCCGGCGGGTGGCGGTGGCCGCGGTCGTCGCCCGCCGCCCCGAGCTGTGGCTGCTCGACGAGCCCCACGCCAGCCTCGACGCCGCCGGCCGCGACCTGCTCGACACGCTTGTGCGGGAGGCGGCGGCCGCCGGCTCGACCGTCCTGCTCGCATCCCACGAGCTCGACCGGGCCGACCACCTCGCCACCCGCCGCGTGACGATCGTGGGCGGCCGGGCCCAGGACGGGCTGCTCGAGGCGACGGCCGCGACCGACGCAGCCACCGAACGGGAGCCGGCCCGTGTTCCGTGACGCGGCCCTGGTGGCGGGCAAGGACCTGCGCATCGAGGCCCGGTCGCGGGTGGCGACCAACCAGGTGCTGCCCTTCGCCTTCCTCGTTCTCATCCTGTTCGCCTTCGCCCTCGACGCCGACCGCGGCCAGCTTGCCGCCGTGGCCGCCGGCCTGTTCTGGGTGACGGTGCTGTTCTCCGGCCTGCTGGCCGTCCAGCGGTCGTTCGCCCTGGAAGCGGGAGACGACGCCCGCGACGCCCTGCGCCTCTCCGGCCTCGACGGGGCCGGCATCTTCCTGGGCAAGGCGAGTGCGGTGGCCGCCCAGCTGCTGGCCCTGGAGGTCGTGCTGGCCGCCGGGGTCGTCGTCCTCTACGACGTCGACCTCACCGGCGCCGCCTTCTTCGCCCTCGTCTGCGTGCTGGCCACCGCCGGCATCGCCGCCTCGGGCACCGTGTACGGGGCGGTCGCCGCCGGCCTGAGGGTGCGGGAGACGCTGCTTCCGCTGCTCGTCCTGCCCGTGCTCGCCCCGGTCCTGCTCGGCGCGGCCCGGGCCTCGGAGGCGGTGCTCGGCACCACATCGACGGAGATGGCCGACGCCTGGCCGTGGGTGCGGCTCCTCGGCGTCTTCGCGACGATCTACGTGGCCTTCGGCATCGTGGCCTTCGGCCCCCTCTTGGAGGAGTCTTGAGCACTTCCGGCAGCCGGGTCCTGGGCTGGAGCGCGGCCGTCAGCCTCGCCCTGACGGCGTGGATGGCCCTCGTGGCCAGCCCCGCCGACGCGGTGCAGGGCGACGCCGTGCGCCTGCTCTACCTGCACGTCCCCACCGCCTGGCTGGCCATGTACCTGTCCTTCGGGGTGACCACCCTGGCCAGCGTGCTGTACCTGTGGAAGCGCACCCGCTCGCAGTTCTGGGACCTGGTGGCGGGGGCGTCGGCCGAGATCGGCGTGGTCTTCCTCGGCCTCACCCTGGTCATCGGCTCGATCTGGGGACGGCCGATCTGGGGCGTGTGGTGGACGTGGGACGCCCGCCTCACCAGCACCGCCGTCCTGTTCGTCCTCTACCTCGGGTACCTGGCCATCCGCCGGGTGCCGGCCGAACCCCACGTCCGCAGCCGCCGGGCCGCCATCGTGGCCCTGGCCGCCTTCGTGGACGTGCCCGTCGTGCACATGGCCGTCGACTGGTGGCGCACGCTGCACCAGGAGGCGTCCGTGCTCGACGAGCGCCGCCTGGGCGACCCCCAGATCACGGGCGTGATGCTGTTCACCCTGCTGCTGGCCGTCCTCGCCTTCACCCTCCTGTACTTCTGGCTCCTCGTGCATCGCTACCGGCTGGCCAAGCTGGACGAGGACGCCGAGGCCCGCCATCTGGAGGAGGCCCTGGCCGAGCGCCGGGCCGAGGGAACCGCCGAGGTGTCGGCGCCCGTTCCCGAGGTGACCGCACCGTGAGCTACGCCACCTACGTCTTCTCGGGCTATGCCATCACCGCCGCCGCCCTCGCCGCGTACGCGGCCTGGGTGGTCAGCCGCGGCCGCAAGGCCCGTCGCCAGCTGGGGGACCGCCCCCCCTCATGACGGTCACCGCCACCCGCACCCCCCGGCGGCTGTGGATCGCGGGCGCCGTCGTCCTGGCCGCCCTGGGCTTCCTCGTGTTCAAGGGCCTGGGCAGCGCCACCGTCTACTTCCGCACCGCCGACGAGGCGGTGGCCCAGCGGGAGTCCCTCGGAGACCGCCGGTTCCGGATCCAGGGCACCGTCGTGGCCGGCAGCGTGCGCACTGTGGGCGACGACGTCGGGTTCGACATCGAGAGCAACGGCGTGACCGTGCCCATCGTCCACCAGGGCGACCCGCCCGAGCTGTTCCAGCCCGGCATCCCCGTCGTGCTGGAGGGACGGTTCCGGGGCGAGCAGTTCTCCAGCGACCGCATCCTGGTCAAGCACTCCGAGACGTACGTGGCCGAGAACCCGGAACGGGTGACCACGTCGTTGGTACCCGCAGCTCCGTGAGCGCGGTCCTCGGTACGGCGGCCGTGGCCCTGGGCCTGGCCAGCGCCCTGCTGGGCGTCGCCACCCTCGCCCTCGGCCTGCGCAAGGGCGACCCCCGCCTCATGCGGGGCGGACAGCGCTACGTGTGGCTGGTGCTGGCGGGGGCGGTGCTGGCCACCGTCGCCATGCAGATCGCCCTGCTCACCCACGACTTCTCGCTGCGCTACGTGGCCCTGAACGGCAGCCGCTCCACGCCCCTGCTGTTCACCATCACCGGCATGTGGTCGGCCCTCGAGGGGTCGATCCTGCTGTGGGGGCTGGTGCTGGCCGGCTACCTGGCGATCATGGCCCGCCGCTTCCGCAACCGGGCGGGCGACCCGCTGGTGGCCTGGGCCACCCTCATCGCCCTGGCCGTGGCCGCCTTCTTCTTCGCCCTCATGGCCGGCCCCGCCAACCCGTTCCGGCTGGTGGACGGGCCCGTGCCCCTCGACGGCCCCGGCCCCAACCCCCTCCTGCAGAACCACCCGCTGGTGGCCTTCCACCCGCCCATGCTCTACCTGGGCTACGTGGGCTTCACCATCCCCTTCGCCTTCGCCCTGGCCGCCCTGGCCACCGGCCGGCTGGGCGAGGGTTGGCTGGTCGAGACCCGCCGCTGGACGCTCTTCGCCTGGGGCTTCCTCTCCGTCGGCATCGTGCTCGGCGCCTGGTGGAGCTACGAGGTGCTGGGCTGGGGCGGCTTCTGGGCCTGGGACCCGGTCGAGAACGCGTCGTTCCTCCCGT
>DASUXN010000326.1:0-2252 GCA_036377875.1 Acidimicrobiales bacterium | reverse complement strand
GGCAGCAGCGGGATGTCGTCGGGGCGCAGACCGTTCACGCCGAAGCGGTCGATGTGCCCCTCGGCCGGGCAGGCGTCGTTCCCGCCGGCGGGTGCGGGCACGGTGCCGTTTCCTGCTTGTGCCGACGTAGGGGAGTCGTCGCCGCCGGTGAACGCGATGGCGCCGACGACCAGGGCGAGGACGACAACCCCCGCCACGATGCCAGCCCGGACGAGCGTGCCGGAGGCGTAGGCCGCCTTCTGGACGAGCCGCCCGGCCAGCTGGACGGGAGCCGATCCCTCGGGCGTCGCCACCACGGTGAAGGCCAGCTCGCGGTCGGGACCCCTCAGGGGCCGCTTGGGCGGGGTGACCTCGACGGTGGCGCGGGCCGTGCTCCCGGGCGAGGCGGTGATCGTGGGCGGGTCGACGGCGACGGTCAGGCCGTCGGCGGCGGGCGCGGTGATGTCCACCCGGACGGGAGCGTTGCCCCGATTGCCCACGCAGACCTCGTGGCGGCTGGGGCCGGTGACCGTGGCTTCGGGCGGGTCGAGGCTGGCGGACAGGACGCTGAACGGCGCCACCTCGACCACGCCGTCGGCGACGGTCCGCCCCGCGGCCAGGGCCGAGGCCTTCCTGCTCTCGGGGGCCGACGGGTCGAGCAGCTTCACCTCGAAGGGCAACGGTCCGGCGGCGGGGATCGACGCCCGGGGGAGGCGGAAGCCGAGCCTCAGCGACGCCTCGGCACCGGGCTGGAGCGACACCGTGTCGGGGACGACGTACGAGAACGGGCCGCCCGGGCCGCCCACCTGCACCCGCACCGTCTCCGGGGAATCCCCGTCGTTCCGCAGCGTCAGCTCGACCGCGCCCGAGCTACCCGGTTCCACCGTCAACGAGCGCGCACCCAGGACCCCTACGACCCCCACGGGTCGCGAGGGTAGCCAGAGTGCCTACGCGGAGCGCAGCGATACCATCTCTCCTGTGCCGACGCTGGCCGAGGTGGAGCGGGAGGCGCTGTCGTGCACCCGCTGCGTACTGCACAAGGGGCGGACGACGGTGGTCTTCGGAGTGGGCAACCCGCACGCCGACCTCATGTTCGTCGGCGAGGGCCCCGGCGAGCAGGAGGACCTGCAAGGCGAGCCGTTCGTGGGCCGGTCCGGGCAGCTGCTCGACCGGCTGATGGGGGAGGAGATGGGCCTCACCCGGGCCCAGTGCTACATCGCCAACACGGTGAAGTGCCGCCCGCCCGGCAACCGTGACCCCCTGCCCGGTGAGATCGAGGCGTGCCGGCCGTACTTCGACGCCCAGCTGGAGCTGGTGGACCCCAAGGTCATCGTGACCCTCGGCAACTTCGCCACCAAGCTGCTGCTGTCCACGACCGAAGGCATCACCCGCCTGCGGGGCCGGGTCTACCCGCTCGGCAACCGCCTGGTGGTGCCCACCTACCACCCCGCCGCCGTCCTGCGAGGGGGTGGGGAGACGCAGGCCCAGATGCGGGCCGATCTGGTGCGGGCCGCTCAGCTGCTCACCGCGCCGGCTGCGGTCGCCGCTCCATGATCGAGGTACGGACCAAGTCGGTCGACGACACCCGGGCGCTGGGCGCCGAGCTGGCCGCGTTCGCCCGCGCCGGTGACCTCATCCTCCTCGAAGGGGGGCTGGGGACGGGCAAGACCGCATTCGCGCAGGGCTTCGCCCGTGGCCTGGGCGTGGACGAGCCGGTGACCAGCCCCGCCTTCGTGCTCATGCACACATACGCGGGGCGGCTGACGATGAACCACCTCGACGTCTACCGCCTCGACCGCCTCCAGGAGCTGGTCGACCTCGGGATCGCCGAGATCCTCGACGACGAGGCGGTGACGCTCGTCGAGTGGGGCGACGTGGTGACGCCCGCCCTCCCCGCCGACTTCCTGGCCGTGCGCATGGAGCCGGGCGAATCGGACGACGAGCGCATCGTGCGCGTCCGGGCGGTGGGACCGTCGTGGCCGGCGCGGGTGCGGGCCATTCGCGAGGCGCTCGACCGCTGGTCGGCAGGCGGGTGAGCGGGTGCTGATCCTCGGCATCGAGACGGCCGCCGTCCAGGTCGGGTGCGCCATCGGGGGCCACGAAGGCGTGCTGGCCTCGTTTCACGCGTCGCGGCGCCGCCGCCACGTGGAGGCGCTGGTGCCGGCGATCGAGTTCACGTGCAAGCAGGCCGGGGTCGAGCTCAAGGAGCTCGGGGCCATCGCCGTCGACATCGGGCCCGGGCTGTTCAGCGGGCTGCGGGTCGGGGTGACGAC
>DASUXN010000325.1:0-8595 GCA_036377875.1 Acidimicrobiales bacterium | reverse complement strand
GTCGGCATGCTCCAGCTCGACCTCACCGACCCCGATCTGCGAACCGAGGCCCAGCGCCACGCCGCCACAATGCGCCAGGGCGTCGAACAGCTTCTCCGGGCCGCCGTCGACGCCGGCGAACTGGGCGCCGCCACCGACTGTGCCCGCCTGGCGGTGGCCGTCGACTCGACTTACAACGGGGCCCTCGTCACGTGGGCCCTCACCCCTCGGGGTCCGCTGCCGGCATGGGTGCGGCACGAGCTGGACTTCCTTCTGTCCCGGGCGGGCGCCTGAGCCATGCCGTCGGTCGTTCCCGTCGACGACCCGTCCGACCCGCGGCTCGCCGACTTCGCCGGCCTGCGCCACCGCGACGACCCCGACGGGCCGATCATCGCCGAGGGCGCCCTGGTCATCCGCCACCTCCTGCGCTCGCCGTACCGGCCGAGGGCCGTCCTCCTCACCGAGCGCGGCCTGCGCACCTTGGAGGACGACCTGGCCGGAGTCGACGTGCCCGTGTACCTGGCCGACCAGTTCCTGGTCGAGGCGGTGTGCGGGTTCCACTTCCACCGTGGAGCGCTGGCCTCGGCCGACCGCGGGCCGCCCCTAGATCCCGCCGCCGTACTCGGCCGCCGCCCCCGCCTCCTGCTGGGCATCGAGGGGGTGAACGACCACGAGAACCTCGGCAGCCTGTTCCGCAACGCCGCCGCCTTCGGGGTGGGGGGCGTCCTCCTCGACCCGACGTGCGCCGACCCCCTCTACCGGCGCTCGATCCGGGTCTCGATGGGCCACATCCTGCGCCTCCCCTTCGCCCGGGTCGCCGGTTGGGAGGCGCCGCGGGAGGCGGGCTACGAGGTGATCGCCCTCACCCCCGCGACCGACGCCGACGACCTGAGCACCGTCGACCCCGCCGCCACGACGTCACGGGCCGTGCTCGTGGGCGCCGAGGGCCCGGGCCTGTCCGGAAGCACGCTGGCGGCCGCCGACCGACGGGTGCGCATCCCGCTGGCGGGCGAGGTCGACTCCCTCAACGTCGCAACCGCGGCGGCTATCGCCCTCCACTACCTGGCAGGACGGCCAGATCGGCGATGACGGGCCGGTGGTCGCTGCCCGAGCCCCTGCCCTCGCGCACGCCCCGCACCGCGATCCCGTCGGTCATCAGCACATGATCGATGCGGAACAGCGGCGGCAGGATCCGCCCGCCCCGAGGCCAGGTGACGGCCAGACCCCGCCCCGCATCGACGTGGGCGCTGCGCAGGCCCGCCCCGGCCAGGAGGCGGCGGAAGGGGGCGTGGCCGAAGGTGGAGTTGAAGTCCCCGGCCACGATGGCCGGCGTGGGCGAGGACCGGACCTCCGCCTCCAGGTCCGCCAGCTGGGCCTTCCAGATCGGGATCCAGCGGCGGCGCATGGGCGCCTTGCAGTGGACGTTCAGGATGCGCACGGGAGTGCCGTCCACCTCGAGGGTGGCCTTAACCATGGGCAGGCCGCCCGGCTCCCACGTCTCCCCGTCGGACAGGGGGTAGCGGCTCCAGATGCCGGCGCCGAACGATCCGGCCCGGGCGTCGACGTAGGACCACGGGTAGGGGTCGAACGTCCCCGCCGACTTGATCATGGCCAGGTGCTCGTGCGACAGCTCCTGGAGGAGCAGCACGTCGGCGTCGACCGCCGCCAGCTCCTCCCCGAGGGGGATCGAGTTCCGGCGGGGGAAGCGGATGTTGGCCGTGGCCACCCGGATGCGGGGCGCCGACTCGGCCTCGGGAGGAACGGGCCGGGCTGGGCGGAGCTCGGGTGCCGTCCACACCGCGTGGGCCAGGGCGACCGTCCCCGCCACCGCCACCAGGGCCGCCTGGCGTTCCTTGACTCCCACCGCCGCCGCCCCCCACGCCGGCAGGTAGACGAACGGCGTTCCCGCATTGGCCATCGACAGCAGGGGATGGCGGTCCTCACCGGCCAGCCGCGCCGCCGCCAGCCCGGCGAGGGGCGCAGTGACCACCCACCCGGCAGTGGTGAGGAGCGAGCGCGACGGCGACATGGACAACCATGATGGGGCACCCGCGGACGTCGTACGTAGTCGCGGGCCTATGCGACCGGCGCGATCACCGCCGTGCAGAACGCGCACCGGCTGGCGCCGATGGGGATCGAGCTCAGGCACTCCGGGCAGTCCCGCGTCGTGGACTCGACGTCGGGCTCCGTCTTGCGGCGGGCCATCAACTTGTTCAGCGGCCGCACCACGAAGAAGAACACGACTGCCGCGATCGACAGGAACGCGATCAGGGCGTTGAGAAAGAGCCCGGGAAAGAACGTGCTGTCGCTGATGGTGACGGTCCACTCGGCGAAGTCCGCCTCACCGGGGATGGCCAGCAAGGGCGTGAACAGGTGCGCCACCGCAGATGACACCACCTCCCCGAACGCCGCCCCGATGACCACCGCCACGGCCAGCTCGACCACGTTGCCGCGCAGCACGAAGGCCTTGAACTCCTTGAGCATGGTTCCCTCCCGTCTCGAGAATCCCTCGCCACTATGCACCCGGAGTGCGGTACGTTGCTCTTGTGAAAACTTTCACAAGAGCCCCAGAGGCCGCCCCAGCGGCGCCATCCGCCATCGCAGCTGCTCCCGCTGCCGTCCCATCCACCGGCCCGCCCAAGCTCGCCAGCGAACAGCTCGCGGCCGAGCAGGCCCGCACCCTGGCGACGCCCCGCCGCCGGTACGGGCCAGCGGCCCGGGCCCTGTTCGCCCTGCTCGACCTGTTCTACGGCCGGGAGCGCACCCTCTCGAAGTTCAAGGTGCTGGAGGTCGTGGCGCGGGTGCCCTACCAGGCGTGGGAGCACGTCGCCTATGTGGCCGTGACCCACCGCTACTCCCGTCCCACTTTCGCCCGCCGCATCTTCGACCGGGTCCAGAAGAGCCGCGAACAGCAGGACAACGAGCAGTGGCACCTGCTGATCCTCGAGGCACTCGTGGAGGCCTCGGGCCGGAGGGAGAGCTTCGTGCGCTACCGGCTGCTCCCGCAGGCGCTCGCCTTCCTCTACTACCAGCTGTCCTGGCTCCTCTACGTCCTGCGCCCCCGGTGGAGCTACGGCCTCAACGCCGATTTCGAGGACCACGCCGAACACGAGTACGCCCTCTTCGTGCACGAGCACCCCGAGTTCGAGGACGTGCCTTACGACGGCATGTTCGCCGAGGAGTACGGCCGCTTCGACTCTCTCGCCGACCTGTTCCGCCAGATCGGCCACGACGAGCGCGTGCACAAGGCGGAGAGCCTGGTACGCATGGGTGAGCCCCGCTTCCGGTAGCTCTGCACAATCCCCATCGGCTTGGTTGACATAGCGGTTGCGACCGTGCCAGTGTCCCTAAATGCGATCGGGAAGATCACGATTTGTGCCCAGGGTCCTGCTCGCCGCCGTCGCCCTCGTCCCCGGCGCGGCGGCGTGCGGGTCGGGCGATGGCGGCGGCGCCCCGTCCGGGCCCGAGCAGCCCACCACCGTCCGCCTCGGCTACTTCCCCAACGTGACCCACGCCACCGCCATCGTCGGCGTGGAGACGGGCATCTTCCGCCAGGAGCTGGGGCCCAACGAGCTGGCGGTGACGACGTTCAACGCCGGGCCGGCGGCGGTGGAAGCCCTCTTCTCGGGCGCCATCGACGCCACCTATATCGGTCCCAACCCCGCCATCAACGCCTTCGCCCGCTCCGACGGTGAGGCGATCCGCATCGTGTCGGGCGCCACGTCGGGCGGGGCCGCCCTGGTGGTCAAGCCGGCCATCGCCGGGCCGGCCGACCTGCGAGGCAAGAAGCTGGCCAGCCCGCAGCTGGGCAACACGCAGGACGTCGCCCTGCGCAACTGGCTCAAGCAGCACGGGCTGAAGACCGACTCCCAGGGCGGCGGCGACGTCTCGATCCTTCCTCAGGAGAACGCCCAGACCCTCGAGACGTTCCGTTCCGGCGCAGTCGACGGGGCGTGGGTCCCCGAGCCGTGGGCCACCCGGCTGGTGCAGGAGGGGGGCGGAAAGGTGCTGGTCGACGAGCGCACGCTGTGGCCCGGCGGCCGCTTCGTCACCACCCATCTGGTGGTCCGCACCGAGTTCCTGGCCAAGCACCCCGACGCGGTGCGCCGCCTCGTCCAGGGCCAGGTGCGGGCCAACGAGGTGGTCAACGCCGACGCCGCCGAGGCCCAGCGCATCGTGAACGACGGCATCACCAAGGTCACCGGGAAGGGGATCCCGACCGAGGTCATCACCGCGGCATGGGCCAACTTGGAGTTCACCAACGACCCGGTGGCCTCGTCGCTCACCGCCTCCGCCGGCCATGCCACCGACGTCGGCCTGCTGCAGGAGGTCGACCTCGACGGCATATACGACCTGGGCCCGCTCAACGCCGTCCTGCGGGCCGCCAACCTGGCCGAGGTCCAGGGATGACGCTGGCCCAGCCACGACCCCCCGCCACCGCCGTAACCCCGACGCTCGCCCTCCGGGCCGTTTCCAAGGTGTTCGGGCAGGGGCGCGACCGGGTCGTCGCCCTTGACGGGGTCGACCTCGACGTGGCCCCGGGCGAGTTCGTCTGCGTGGTGGGAGCGTCGGGCTGCGGCAAGTCGACGGCCCTCAACCTGCTGGCCGGTCTCGACCGACCGTCCGCCGGACAGGTGGAGGTGACCGGGCGTCCCGCGCTGATGTTCCAGGAAGCGGCGCTGTTCCCCTGGCTGACCGTCCGCGACAACGTGGCCCTGCCCCTCCGCCTGGCGGGCGCGTCCCGCACCGAGCGCGCCCGCCGGGCGGACGAGTTGCTGGAGCGCGTCCACCTCGCCGGCCAGGGCAGCCGTCGACCGCACGAGCTGTCGGGCGGAATGCGCCAGCGGGTCGCGCTGGCCCGGTCCCTGGCCCAAGACGTTGACGTCCTTCTCATGGACGAACCGTTCGGCGCCCTCGACGCCATGACCCGGGACCTGCTCCACGACGAGCTCGAGCGGCTGTGGACGGCGTCCGGCCTCACCGTGGTGTTCGTCACCCACAACGTCCGGGAGGCGGCCCGCCTGGGCGACCGCATCGTGCTGCTCACCAGCCGCCCCGGCCGCGTCGCCGAGGAGTTCCCGGTGGACATTCCCCGGCCGCGGCGCATCGACTCCACCGAGGTCTCGGGCCTGGCCGCCACCGTCACCGACCGCCTCCGAGCCGAGGTGAGCCGCCATGGCGGTCGCTGAGCGGGACCTCGCCTCCCAGCTCGCGGGCCTCGACGCACTCGAGACCGACCCCGAGCGGCCACCGGGCCGGGGCCGCCGGCTCTGGTCGGCCGGGTGGCCCAAGCTGGCCGCCGTCGCCCTCGCCCTCGGGGCGTGGCAGGCGGTGGTGTGGAGCGGGTGGAAGCCCGAGTACGCCCTGCCCGGCCCGGACCGGGTCTTTCCGGAACTGGGCCGGCTGCTGGGCGACGGGCGTTTCTGGAAGTCCGTCGGTATAACTATGCAACGAGCGCTCACCGGCTACGCCGTCGCCGTGGTGGTGGGCTCGATCCTGGGGCTGGCGGTCGCGCGCGTGCCGCTCCTGCGACGGGCCGTCGGTTCGATGATCACCGGACTCCAGACCATGCCTTCCATCGCCTGGTTCCCCCTCGCCATCCTGCTGTTCCAGCTCAGCGAGTCGGCCATCCTTTTCGTGGTCGTCCTCGGGGCCGCCCCCTCCGTGGCCAACGGGCTGATCGCGGGAGTGGACCACGTCCCTCCGCTGCTCCTCAGGGCCGGGCACATGGTCGGCGCCCGCGGCCTCACCCTCTACCGACACGTGGTCCTGCCCGCCTCCCTCCCCACCTACGTGGCCGGCCTCAAGCAGGGCTGGGCGTTCGCCTGGCGCAGCCTCATGGCCGGCGAGCTGCTGGTCATCATCGCCACCAAGCCGTCGATCGGCGCTGGCCTCCAGAACGCGCGGGAGCTGGCCGACTCTCCCGGCCTCATCGCCTACATGATCGTCGTGCTCTTCATCGGCATCGTGGTCGACACCGTCTTCGGTCGGGTCGACACCTCCATCCGCCGCCGTTGGGGGCTGCTCGAGCGGGCGGTGTAGCGACCCCGTCTGCGACGATGGCGGCGTGTACATCTCGGCCAAGGTCGACTACGGCGTGCGTGCCCTGCTGGCCCTGGCTGCGGTCCCGCCCGGGACGAGGATGAAGGGTGAAGCGCTGGCCGAGGGCCAGAACCTGCCGGCCCGGTTCGTCGAGAACATCCTCGTCGAGCTGCGGCGCGCCGGACTTGTCCACAGCCAGCGCGGAGCCGAGGGCGGGTACCGCCTGGCCGCGCCGCCCGAGGAGATCTGCGTGGCCGACGTGCTGCGGGCGCTGGAAGGGCCGCTGGCCGACGTGAGGGGCCTGCGCCCGGAGGACGCCCGGTACGAGGGGCCGGCCGAACACCTGCGCGACGTATGGGTGGCGGTGCGAGCCGCCCTCCGCTCGGTGCTCGAGTCGGTGAGCCTGGCCGATGTGGCCTCAGGGAACCTCCCCGAGGCGGTTACGCGCCTGCTCGAAGACCCGCAGGCCTGGCACCGCCGCTGAGCGCGAGACGGGCTAGAAGGCCTTGTTCAGCAGGACAGTGAGAAGAACGGAAAGGACGAGGGAGACGACCAGCGGCCACCAGTAGAACTTGACCCTGGACTTCTTCCCCGATCGCTTCTGCCATACGAACATCGGCGGCTGACCTTCCCGTCGTTTCTCGGCGACAAACGTGTAGCCCGGTGGCGTACCGGAAACACTTTCCTTTACCGAAGCTCTTCGTCGCGCCCTTTCGGCGCGCCCCGACACCCAAGGTCCGACGGTGATGCCCATGGCAACGATCCCCTTGCTGGCCCAGTTGGCGCAGACCGAGACCGAGCCGACGTGCGGCCCTCAGGAAGAGGCGGGGGTCGTCTGCAGCACCATCCTCGACCTGACCGACAACCCCGGGCTGGCCAAGGCGGGCGACCTCCTGCTCGCCAGGCCGGCCAAGATGCTGCTGATCCTCCTGCTCGCCTGGATCGCAGCCCGGATCGCCAAGCGTGGGATCCGGCGGTTCACGCGCGGCCTGGGCAATGTCCGGGCCGATGTGACCAGCGCCATTGACAAGTCGCCCGGCACCCTGCTGCGCACCTCGACGGCCGCCACCGAGCGGGCCACCCAGCGAGCCGAGACGGTGGGGGCGCTGCTGGGCAGCGTCGCCTCGTTCATCATCTGGACGGTCGGCGTCCTCATGCTCTTCAGCGAGCTCGGGCTCGACCTCGGCCCGCTGCTGGCCGGTGCCGGGATCGTTGGTATCGCCCTCGGTTTCGGCGCCCAGAACCTGGTCAAGGACTTCCTCTCGGGCATCTTCATGCTCATCGAGGACCAGTACGGGGTGGGCGACGTGATCGACGCCGGTCCGGCGTCGGGCACCGTCGAGGGCGTGAGCCTGCGCACCACCCGGCTGCGCGACGTGGAAGGCAACGTCTGGCACATCCCCAACGGCACCATCTCGCGAGTGGCCAACAAGTCCCAGCAGTGGTCCCGGGCCCTGCTCGATGTGCAGGTTTCCTACGGCACCGACACCGAGCAGGCGGTGGCGGTCATCAAGCGGGTGGCCGACGACACCTGGCGCGACCCCAAGTGGGCCGAGTCGATCGTGGAGGAACCCGAGGTCTGGGGCGTGGAGGACCTGGCCGCGGACGGAGTCACAATCCGCCTGGTCGTCAAGACCAAGCCGCTCATGCAGTGGAAGGTCCAGCGGGAGCTGCGCCGGCGGATCAAGGAGACCTTCGACGCCGAGGGCATCGAGATCCCCTTCCCGCAGCGGGTCGTCTGGCACCGGGAGCTGGCGGGCGTGGCGGCCACGTCACATGTCGGCGGCACCGACGGCCACACCGGCGATCCAGCCGAGCGCTGATGGCGCCCGCCTTAGAGCCCCGGGGCGAGGGCATGACCACGCGGCTAGCGTTCTGTGGTGCGCCACGCGGAACCACCCGCCACCACTGACGTCGAGCGCGATCCGGATGCCCTGGCAGCGGCGGTCGACGCCATGGCGCTGGCGCTGCTTCCAGCCGCGACCCTGGCCGTGCCCGACGAACTTCCCCGGCTGGTGAACGATCACGCCCGCCGGGCCGGCCTGAGCGACGTCTCCATACTGCTCGTCGACCTCGAGCAGACCGTGCTGACGCCCCTTCCGCCCGCCCCGCCCGACCTGGCGCCTCAGGACGTGGACACGACCCTCGCCGGGCGCTGCTACCAGGCCGATCAGGCGCTGGTGTCCTCCACGACTCCCGACGGGAGCGCGGTCCTGTGGGTGCCCCTGATCGACGGGTCGGAGCGGCTGGGTGTCCTCTACGTGCGAGCTCCCCTCATGTCCGACACCCTCGTGCAGCACTGCAAGACGTTCGCCGCCGCGGTCGCTGAGCTGGTCGTGTCCAAGAGCCAATACGGGGACGCCCTCGTCCTCGCCCGGCGCCAGCGGCCCATGACGCTGGCCGCCGAGATGCGGTGGTCGCTGCTGCCGCCGCTCACCTACACCACTTCGCGCGCCGGGATCGCGTGCATCCTCGAGCCCGCGTACGAAGTGGCGGGCGACGCCTTCGACTACGCCATGGACGGCGACGTCCTCCATCTCGCCATCTTCGATGCCATGGGCCACGGCCTCGAGG
>DASUXN010000324.1:0-8701 GCA_036377875.1 Acidimicrobiales bacterium | reverse complement strand
TCACCGGCCCCGACCGGGCCCGGACCTCGACGACCCGGCTGGGACGGTTGGCGACCAGTGGCCCGGGAAGGCGAACCAGGTCGTACTTCTGGCTCGCCGGAGGCCGGTCCCGGTCGCTCCCGCCCGCCGGCCACAGAAGGTTCCATTCGCCACCGGCGTGCTCCACCAGCCGCTGCTCGGCCGACGCCATGACCGCGGTTCCGCCCTTGACCACCACCGACCCGTTGGCGCCGTGCACGGTGAGGCTCTCGCTGCGCTCCAGGCCGCCCTCCGACCACCGCACCTGGAGCACGCCCACGAAGGACAAGCTCTGGGCGGCCCGGCCGGCCGCTTCGAGGGGCTCGTCCTCGGCGGTGGCGACGGCACGGGCGACGGCACGGACCGGGCCGGCGGCGACCGGGGCGGGCATCGAGATCGCCGCCGTGGCCGCCAGGGCACCGAGGGCCAGACCCGTCCTGACCAGCGGGTTCACCGCCGGAAGGTGACGGGGACGCCGATGGGGGCGAGGCGGCTCAGCGGGTCGCTCTCGAAGGACGCGCCGGTGGCGTGCGCCTCGACGAGCGAGTTCACGGGCGGGCGCACCGGCGTGTCCTGGGGCGCGGCGAGGCCGATGAGGACCACCGCGGCCGCCGCGGACCCGAAGGCGGCGGCGGCCACCCGGCGCGGGCTCCAGCCTGCACCGGCGCCGGAACGGGCCGACCGCCCGGCGCCCGGGCGCCGGTCGTCGAGCAGGATGCGCTCGTAGAAGCCGAAGGGCGGGTCGAGGCTGGGCAGGCCCCGGACGAGGGACCGGACGGTGGTGACGTCGTCCAGTTCGGCCGCGCACGACCGGCAGCGGGCCACGTGAGCCTGGGCGGCGGCCGTCTGGGCCGGGTCGAGCTCGCCGTCGATCAGCCCCGACAGCAGGTCGCCGAGATGGTCCCCGATCACGGCCGGCTCCCCGGGCCGCTCATGTCAGGGCCTTCTTCAACATGTTGCGGCCGCGGTGGAGGCGGCTGCGCACCGTCCCCACGGGAACGTCGAGCGCCTCGCTGATCTCCTGGTACGTGAACCCGACCACGTCCGAGAGCACGACCGCGCTGCGGTACTCGGGCGGGAGGCGGCGCAGGGCGGCCTGCACGTCGTCGGGAAGAACCTGAGCCTCGAGGTCGACGTCGGCGGCCCGAGCCGGCGGCGTGACCCGATCGGGTTCGTCCGGCAGCAGCTCGAGTGGCCGACGACGACGTCGTCGCACGTCATCGAGAAACGCATTGGTTGCGATCCGGCTCAACCACCCCTCCATGGACCCCGGCCGGTAGGTGCCGAGACCCTTCCGGACCCGGAGCAGTACTTCCTGCACGAGATCCTGCGCGTCGTCATTGTTGCCAGTAAGGCGGTACGCCACCGTGTAGAGGAACCGCCCATAGGTACGGGCGATCTCCTCCCATGTGGGAACTACCTCCTCCGCCATGGGAACGACGGCCGCGGCCGTCAGGTTCCCGACGCCGTCAAACGGACGGGGGGACGTCCTTGCGAGCGTTGGCCTCGCGCTCCCGGGCCAGCATCGCCTCGAGCTCCGCCTTGCTCATGGTGATGCTCTCGTCGGCCGGCTGGGGGGCAGGCTGGGCCTCGCGGGCGCCGTCGTCGACGCCCTTCTTGAACTCCTTGGACGCCTCGCCGATGGACCGGGCCAGCTTGGGGAGCTTGGTCGAACCGAACAGGAGCAGGACGACCAGGAGGACGATGATCAGCTCAGGGGCTCCGATGCTTCCCATGATCCACCCACGTTAGTGGCAATAGCAATCCTGTCCAGGTCGTCGAGGTCGACCACACTGAACGGGACCGGTCCGGCGCCCACGATGAGCTCGTCGACGCCGAGGGCGGCCCATGCGGCAACCTGCTCGCGGACCTGCTCGACCGTGCCCACCAGCCGGCCCCTCCGCCACTGGTCGAGGCTGACGCCGTCCATCACGCCGGCGGGGGCAACCGCCTGCATCCGATCGAAGCGCCGCCGCAGGTCGGCCTCCGACTCGCCGACCAGGGTTGTCAGGCCGAGGGAGAGCGAGACGGATCCGGGGTCGCGGCCCACTCGCTCACAGGCGGCCCGCAGGGTGCGCAGCCGTTCCTGGTAGGCCTCGGGCGTCCAGGCCCAGACCGTGTTCCACCCGTCGGCGGCACGGGCCACCAGGGCCAGCAGACGGTCGCCCCGCCCGCCCACCACGATCGGTGGGGCAGGCCGCTGGAGGGGGCGGGGGCGGCACGTGGCCTCGTCGACCGTCCAGTGCCGGCCCGGAAAGTAGAAGGGGCCTCCGCCGAACATCCCCCGCAGGATGGCGATGGCCTCCTCCAGCTGGTCGAGCCGCTGGCCGGGAGCGAGGAACGGCACGCCCGAGGCCGAGAACTCGGGCTCGTACCACCCCGCGCCGATCCCGACGGTCAGGCGGCCTCCGCAGACCACGTCGACGGTGGCGAGAGCCTTGGCCAGCACGGTCGGCGGCCGGAGGGGTGCGCACAAGACGAGCGTGCCCAGGCGGGCCGTCGTGGTCACCCGGGCCAGCGCCCCGAGCGTGGCCAGTGGGTCGAGTGACCCCACCGGCTCGGCCGGCCCCCCGTAGCGGCTGACGTCCCAGAACAGGTGGTCGGCCAGCCACAGCGACCCGAGGCCGACCGACTCCGCCCGCCGGGCCCACGCCGCAACCGTCTCCCACCGCAGGGGCCGCTCGGCCGGTACCGAGATGTCCCACTGGGGCAGTGCCAGGCCCACGCGCATCGGCCCACCATCGCGCGCGAGCGTGGTCCCCGTGCTCGAGTGCGTCGTCAACGTGAGCGAGGGGCGCGACCAGGGGCTGATCGACGACCTGGCCGCTGCGGCCGGGCCCGTCCTCCTCGACGTCCACTCCGACGCCTCCCACCACCGCAGCGTGTTCACCCTGGCTGGTCGCGATGACGAGCTCGACGAGGGGGTCAAGGCCCTCGCCACCCGGGCCGTCGAGCGCATCGACCTGCGCCGCCACCAGGGCGTCCATCCCCGGATCGGAGTCGTGGACGTCGTGCCCTTCGTGCCGCTGGCGGGCGCCACCATGGCCGACGCACTCACCGCCCGGGACCGCTTCGCCGCCTGGGCGGGCGAGTTCCTGGGCGTGCCCTGCTTCCTCTACGGGCCCGGGGTGGCCCTGCCCGACATCCGCCGCACCGCGTTCCGGTCCCGGGCGTCGGACACGGGCCCGGCCGAGCCGCACCCGTCGGCCGGGGCCATGGCCGTGGGAGCCCGCCCCGTCCTTGTGGCCTACAACGTCTGGCTGGCGCCGGAGGTAGGGATGGACGAGGCCCGTCGCATCGCCGCCGGGCTCCGCAGCCCGGAAGTGAGGGCCCTGGGCCTGGACGTGGGTGGCCGGCCTCAGGTGTCGGTGAATCTCGTGGCGCCGTCGGTCGTCGGACCCGCCCGGGTCTACGACGCAGTCGCCGCCGTGGCGGCCGTCGAACGGGCCGAACTGGTGGGGCTGGTGCCCGCCGCGGTCCTGGAGGCGATCCCGGCCGATCGATGGCCCGCCCTCGATCTCGAGCCGGGCCGCACCATTGAGGCCCGGCTCGAGATCAGGCGGACGCCACGCCCGGACGGCGAGCCAACGCCCGCTGCCGGCGCAGGCGGCGACGCTCCCGCTCGCTGAGGCCGCCCCAGATGCCGAACTTCTCCCCGTTCACCAGGGCGTACTCCAGGCAGTTCTCCCGCACCACGCAGGCGCGGCACACCGCCTTGGCCTCGCGGGTGGAAGCTCCGCGCTCAGGGAAGAAGAGGTCGGGATCGACTCCCAGGCAGTTGGCCTGGACCTGCCAGCTGCGATCGCCGATGTCGAACCTGTGACCCCGACGCCCGCTCGTCGCTAGTTCCATCGGTGGGGCTCCTCCCGTGAGGTGTTCGTCCGACCGCCTGCGTGGCCGAACGCCGTGCTGTACGCAATCGCTCGACTGGCACCGATGTAATTACACCGCTGTGATCATTGCGTGTGATAAGGGGTGCGCGCAACCCGCAGGCCGGGAAAACTGCGGAAATGCGCATCGAGGCGGTCAAGGGGGACATCACCGGGGAGGCCGTGGACGCCATCGTCAACGCCGCCAACCGGTCACTTCTGGGAGGCGGCGGCGTGGACGGAGCCATCCACCGGGCCGCCGGGCCGGAGCTGCTGGAGGCCTGCCGCGAGCTCGGAGGCTGCGACACGGGCGACGCCAAGGCCACGCCCGGCTTCAAGCTCCCTGCCCGCTGGGTTATCCACGCCGTCGGGCCCGTGTACGGCGGCGGGAACTCGGGCGAGGCCGAACTGCTCGCCTCCTGCTACCGCCGCTGCCTCGAGGTCGCCGACGAGCTGGGGGCCCGGGCCGTCGCCTTTCCCGCCATCTCCACCGGCATATACCGCTACCCGAAGCGGGCGGCAGCCGAGATCGCGGTCGACACGCTGCGGGGCACGCCGACCAAGGTGGAGCTGGCCAGGCTGGTGGCGTTCGACGACGGCACCCTCGCGCTCTACGAGGAGCTGCTCGCGGGCTGACTACGAACTAGGCCGGCCGGCGGCGGGCCCGTTTCTGGTCGAGGAAGTCGACGAGCACGTAGCTGCCGAGAGTGTCGGGGGTGGTGACGAAGACCCGCCCCTTGTTGATGGTGGCCAGCCGTTCGACAAAGGCCTGGAGCTGGGGAGTGGCGTCGAGGAGGAACGTGTTGATGCGGATGCCCTCGGCGGTGCAACGGAGGACCTCGGAGAGGGTGGCGTCGAGCGTCTCGCGGACGGGCGGGTAGTGGAAGAACACCTCGCCGCCCGGCAGCAGGTGGGCGGTGGGCTCGCCGTCGGTGACCATCAGGATCTGGCGCGTGCCCGACTGGCGGGCCAGCAGCTGGCGGGCGAGCAGAAGGGCGTGCTGCATGTTGGTGCCGTAGACGAAGTCCCACGACACCTCGGGCAGCTGCGAGGGCCGAAGCGACCGGGCCACCTCGCTGAACCCCACGATGCCGAGATAGTCCTGGGGGAAGCGGGCCGAGATGAGGGCGTGGAGGGCCATGGCCACCCTCTTGGCCGCCAGGAAGTTGTCGCGCATGGGCATCGACAGCGACAGGTCGAGCAGGAGGACCGTGCTCGTGCGGGTGAGCGCCTCGGTGCGGGCCACCTCGAAGTCGGAGGGATCCAGGCGGACGGGCACACCCTGGCCCGACCGGCCCACGGCGTTGCGAATCGTGCGCTCGATGTCGAGGTTGAACGGGTCGCCGTACTCGTAGGGCTTGGACTCGTAGGACCGCTCGTGGCCCGCCCCGACCCGGTCGACGGGATGGCGGCCCAGCCGGTCCTTCTCCAGCCGGCCGAACAGGTCGGCGAGGGCCCGCTGCCCGATGCGGCGGAGACCTCGCGGCGTCAGCTCGTAACGGCCCTCGCGATTGGCTATCAGCCCCGCCTCCTCCAGCAGCCGGGCCAGCTCGGCCAGCCGTTCGAGGTCGCGGGCCGAGTCCTCGCCCAGGAGGGCGCGGGCCGCATCGAGGTCGACCTCGGCCAGCTGGGCGGGGGACGTGGCGTGGCGGAGCAGGTGCTCGAGCTGATCCAGCTGCCCGAGCTCGTCCATCAGCTGGGCCCCCTCGACCAGCCCGAGCGGGTCCATGCCGCTCATGGGGTAGCCCTGGTCCCACCCCCTCTGCGGGAACGCGCCGGCCAGGTTGCGGCCGAGCTGGTCGAGCTGCCAGCGCAGGTCCATGTCCTCCAGCAGCGCGTCGGACAGGGCTTGGAGCTCGGCCCGCTGCTCGGGCGTCATCGAGTTGAGCAGCGCCTGCATGGCCGCCATCTGGCGGGCCATCTGCTCGAGCAGCCCCTCCAACGACTGGGGGTTGCCGGGGAAGAAGTCCCCGTACTGGCCCATGAACTGCTGGAAGGCCCCGTCGGTGTCCTCGCCGCGGGCTCGCTGGTCGAGCATGTTGTTGAGGGCGGCCAGCATGTCCTTGAACCGCTGGAGGTCGTGGGGCGACATGTTCTGGAGCGACTCGGACATGCGGTTGAAACGGCCGGCCAGGATCTGCGACCGCAAGGAGTCGACCAGTTGCTCGAAGCGACGCCGAGCTTCGGGCGAGGCGAAGTCGTACCGCTGGAGGGCGGAGATCTGCCCGGCCAGGTCGGGGGGCAAGAAGTCGAGTTCCAGTTGGCGCTCGGCGTCGGCGGCCGCCGCGGCCTCGGCTCGCTCCTGGTCGACGATCTCCCGCAGCTCGCGGGCGATGTCCTGGTACGGCCCGCTCGGGTCGTAGCGGGACATCACCTCCTGCCGGCGCTGGCGCAGCCGTTCCAGCAGCTCCCGGAGCCCGGCTACCGACCGGCCGTCGCGATCGAACCCGTTCTGGAGGAGGCGGCGCAGGGCGGCGTCGAGGTCACCGTGGTAGAGGATGTCGTCGGCCACCTCGTCGAGGACGTCCTCGCTGCCCAGCTCGAATCCCGCCTGGCTCCCGTCCCAGCGCGAGTAGCGGAAGCCGGCGGGCACGATGGCCGGCCCTAGCCCCGGGACCGGTAGCTGGCCCGCCCTCCCACCGCGTCCTTGTTGAGGCGGCGGGACAAGTGGAGGCCCTCCAGCACCAGCTCGACGGCGCTGGCCACCGCGGCCGGCGTCTCGCTGCCGTTGACCAGCGAGGCCACCGGCCCTCGCAGGGCGGGGAAGCGGGCCAGCACCTCGAGGTAATCGGCCGCGGGGACGTCGTCGCCCACGTTGACCGCCTCGCCGGACTCGAACCCGGCCAGCACCGTCCGGTAGTCGTCGATACGGCAGCACCGGCGGAACACCGTCAGAACGGCCGTCTTGACGATCCGATCGACGATGGCCGCACCGTCGCTGTCGTCGAGGGTTTCGATCTCGACCTTGCCGGCGGTGGACGACGGAAGCGCCACCAGATCACTCACCCGGGGCACGGCGTCGGACTCGCCCAGGCGGAGGGCCCGGCGGACGGCGTTGGCCACCAGAGTCTCGTAGTTGGCCACCGACAGGCGCACCGACACGCCCGATCGCTGGTTGACGTTGGCGTGGCGGCGAGCCTCGTGGCTGATGGTGCCCACGATCTCGGCCATGTGGCCGGGAACGTCCACCCGGACGCCGTCGACCTCGGGGGGCTGCCACTCCTGGCGGACGACTTCCAGCTCGGTGGTCACGTCGAGGGGGTAGTGGGTGCGGATCTGGGCCCCGAAGCGGTCCTTGAGGGGCGTGATGATGCGGCCCCGGTTGGTGTAGTCCTCGGGGTTGGCCGAGGCCACCAGCAGCACGTCCAGAGGAAGACGCACCTTGTAGCCCCGGATCTGGACGTCGCGCTCCTCGAGCACGTTGAGCAGGCCGACCTGGATGCGCTCGGCCAGGTCGGGCAGCTCGTTGATGGCGAAGATGCCGCGATTGGTGCGGGGAACGAGCCCGTAGTGCAGGGTCAGCTCGTCGGACAGATACCGGCCCTCGGCCACCCGGATGGGGTCGACCTCGCCGATCAGGTCGGCGATGGAGGTGTCGGGCGTGGCCAGCTTCTCGCCGAAGCGCTGCTGGCGGCCGATCCACTCGACCGGGGTGTCCTCGCCGTGCTCCGCGACCAGGTCGCGAGCGTGGCGGGACACGGGATGGTACGGGTCGTCGTTGATCTCGGACCCGGCCACGATCGGCGTCTCCTCGTCGAGGAGGTCGACCAGGGAGCGGATTATGCGCGTCTTGGCCTGACCGCGCTCACCCCGGAAGATCACGTCGTGGCCGGCCAGGAGGGCGTTCTCCAGCTGGGGGAGGACGGTCTCGTCGAAGCCCAGCACGCCCCGCACCAGCGGCTGGCCGGCGGCGATCCGGACGGCGGCGTTGCGCCTGACCTCGTCCTTCACCGGCCGGGACTCCCAGCCCGAGTCGCGCAGCTGGCCCACGGTCGCCGGCCGCCTGCCCAGCCCGACGGCCCCGTCCGGCCTGCGTGGCCCGAATGCCGCGCCAGATGCGACTTGCGTCATCTCGGCCCAACGTACTCTTGCGCCCGTGCAACGGGGCTTCACGGCAGGAGTGGCGTTCGCCATCATCCTGGTGTTCGTCTGCGACCTGGCGGTGGTCGCCGTCCACTTGCTCGACGAGAACACGTCCCTCGTTCGAGGCGGCGGGGGGAGCGGCGGTGAGTCGTCGGGGCCGACGGTCGTGCCCAGGGAGGGCCAGGCGTTCGTGACGGGGACGGTGGAGAAGCTGTCGGCCGACGGCGCCCAGATCCAGCTGTCGGCCCCGTTCACCATCACCGCGGTCGAGCGGGGGGCGGGCCGGGCGACGATCGAGAACGCCATGGTCGGCGGCCAGCGGGTGACGATCTCCTGGGACGGAGGGACGCCCCTGCCCGTGTCGGGCGAGGGCGGCATCGATCTCGGGGCGACCCACGTCGAGGTGGACTCGACCGGCGCCGCCTACAGCGTCGACGGCGCCGCCCGCCAGATCCTGCCCGGCACCTATTCGCTGGGCACGTCGGTGGCGGTGGGGACGGGTGGCCTGGCCGCCCCCCGGGACGGCGTGCGGTTCACCGCCGACAGCCGCACCGTGCTGTCGTCGCAGGGCAACGTCGTGATCCGGCGCGATTCCCAGCGGGTCGAGCTGACCGGTCCGGGGAAGGTCGGCATGAACGGCGATCTCGAGGTGCAGTTCCCGACCCGGCGGGTCGACGCCCGGTCGGTCAACTTCGGCGACGGCCCCTTCCAGATCACCCTCGAGCCGGCGT
>DASUXN010000323.1:0-4696 GCA_036377875.1 Acidimicrobiales bacterium | reverse complement strand
TGTGATGCCTGCCGGGGGCAAGTATCTCGACTGGCGCCAGAACCCGCTCGACCCGATGGCCCCGATCGGGGTCCGTTCGAGGGCAGTCGAGCCGGACACGTCGAAGATCCGCCTCGGCCCGCTCGAGAAGATCTACCTGATCTGGATGGTGGGCGGCTCGTGCGACGGTTGCTCCGTCGCCGCCACGGGTGCGACGCATCCCCGCGTCGAACACCTCCTGGCCGGCATCATTCCCGGCCTGCCCCGCGTCGAGCTGATCCACACCGTCGTCTCCGTGGAGTGCGGGGCGGAGTGGACCCAGAACCTGTTCATGGCCGAGCGGGGCGAGCTCGACGCCCCCTACGTCATCTGCTGGGAGGGCTCGGTCATGGACGAGTCCATCGCCGGCGAGGGCTACTGGATGGGCCTGGGGGAGGACCCCCAGACGGGCCGCCAGATCACCAGCCTGGAGTGGCTCGACCGCCTCTCCCCCGGCGCCGCCGCGGTGGTGGCGGTGGGCACCTGCGCCTCCTGGGGCGGCATCCCCGCGGCCAAGGGCAACCCCACCAACGCCATGGGCGTCATGGACTACCTGGGCAAGGACTTCCGGTCCTCGTTCGGTGTGCCCGTGGTCAACATCCCCGGCTGCAGCCCCATCGGCGACAACATCATCGAGACGGCGGCGGCGGTGTGCCTGTTCCTCAACGGACTGGCCCCCCTGCCCGAGTTCGACGAGCTGGGCCGGCCGGCGTGGCTGTTCGGGGAGACGGTGCACCGTCACTGCCCCCGGGCCGGCTACTACGAGGAGGGCGTGTTCGCCCACGAGTACGGCGACAAGGAGTGCCTCGTCGAGCTGGGCTGCTGGGGCCCCGTCGTGCAGTGCAACATCGCCGAGCGCGGCAACGTCGACGGCCACGGTGGCTGCATGAACATGGGTGGCATCTGCATCGGCTGCACCATGCCGGGCTTCCCCGACAAGTTCAGCCCGATCTACGAGATCGCCCCCGGGTCGCTTCTGTCCTCCACCACCTCCCGCATGGTGGGCGGGTTCATCCGCAAGATGCGCTACATCTCCCGGGTGGACAAGAACCTCACCGCTCGCTGGGAGCAGGACGGTCCGTCCGGGTTCGCCCGGTCCAAGATCGGCCCCAAGGGCGTGCAGAAGCAGATCCACAAGTTCTATTCGAAGTACCAGCACTCCGCCGAGGGCGGGAGGGGCAAGACGTACGGCCACTCCGACGACTCGTCGGGCCGCTACCGCTTCGAGGGCGGTCACTAATTCAGTAGCACCACCACGGAGCCTCGCCGCCGGACGGTCACCTGCGGCGAGGCTCGGTAGTCACGAAACCCGGAGAAAGGGCGAGTCTTCGCCCGCGCGATCAAACACCGCTGAGCAACGTCGCTTGCGAGGCAAAAGGGGACGACACACATGTGTTTCAAGAATCTGCCGATCGAGTTCGACGGCTCGGGTAAGGCGACTCTCCGCGAGGGCATCGCCGACCCCTGGGCAGTCAACTCCGTCCAGCGCAAGGGCTACGTCCGTCGCCGTTCCGGCCCGGGCGCCCAGCTCGCCGCTCCGCCCCGCCTGCGTGAGTGGTCGATCGACCCGATGACCCGTGTGGCCGGCGCCCTCGCCATCCACACCGTCCTCGACCTCGAGAACCGCAAGGCGGTGGAGTGCCACTCCCGGGCCATGCTCTTCCGGGGCTACGAGATCATCCTCCAGGGTCGTGACCCCCGCGACGCCATCGACATCTCCTCCCGGGCCTGCGGTGTGTGCGGTGGCGTCCACGCCACGGTGTCAGCCCTGGGCCTCGAGCAGACCTTCGGCATCTGCGCCCCGCCGCTGGGCGTCGAGGTGCGAAACCTCGGTGAGGCGGCCGAGATGTTCTACGACCGTCCGCTGCATCTCGGTCTCCTCGCCGGGCCGGACTACTCCACCGCGATCGTGTCGGTGACCAACCCCGAGCTGGTCACCAAGGCCGAGAAGACGTTGGCGCCCAACGCCGACATCCACGGCTACACGACCATCAAAGACATCATGGACGCCATGAACCCCCTCACCGGGAAGATCTACCTCGAGGCTCTCGAGTGGACCCGGGTGGGGCGGATCATGTGCATGCTCATGTACGGCAAGTTCCCGCACCCCTCGACGCTGGTCCCCGGTGGCGTGTCCACCACCATCACCACCAGCTCGTTCAACGAGTACTACGCCCAGCTGGGCAAGATCATCGACTTCTCCAAGGTGATCCCCCGCATCTGGGACGACCTGTGCGACTTCTTCCTGGAGTCCAACCCCGAGTACGAGCGGGTGGGCGCCCGTACCGTCAACATCGCCCAGACCGGCATCTACGACAACTCCCAGGTCTACGACGCCACCTACGCCAATGTCGACACCTGGGGCAACGCCCGTTGGTCGACCCCCGGCATGATCATCGACGGCAAGCTGGTGACGACCAACCTGACCGACATCAACATCGGCTTCGAGGAGTTCGTCGACCACTCCTTCTACGAGGACTGGACGAAGACGGGGGCCCCCAAGTTCAAGACCGACCCCCTGGGCAACCCCATCTCCCCCTACCACCCGTGGAACAAGACCACGATCCCCAAGCCCACGGCCACCAACTTCCGTGAGCGCTACACGTGGGACACCGCTCCCCGTTGGGACCGCAAGTCGATCGAGACGGGTGCCTACGGCGAGATGTGGACGATCGCCCTGGCCCAGAAGATCCCCGACAACCCCTTCTTCGAGTCGACCGGCGACGGCGTGCGCATGCTCCTTCCCCGCCACGCCCTGCCCGAGACCGAGCTGATGTGGGCCGTCCCCCGCACCCTCAACGCCTTCGAGCGCAACCGTGGCCGTGCCTACGCCATCCCCCTGGTGGCCTGCATCGCCATGAACTGCCTCCTCCAGGCGTTCGAGTACTGGCGGGCGGGTGAGACCAAGGTCCACACGCCGTTCAAGATCCCCAAGGACAACCGGATCGGCGTGGGCTTCTGGGAGGCCGCTCGTGGTTGGCTGATCCACCACATGGAGATCGACAAGGGCAAGCTGGTCAACTACCAGATCACCACCCCGTCGACTCTGAACGCAGCTCCGACCGACCCGTGGGGGACGCTTGGCCCCTACGAGCAGGCCGTCGTCGACACCCCCATCCTGGAGTCGGTCCCCGAAGACCAGATCAAGGGCATCGACGTCCTCCGGGCCGTCCGCAGCCTCAACCCCTGCATGCCCTGCACCACCCACATGGACACCGGTCGCGGTGTCATCGTGCGGGAGGTCAACTCCTGCGGCTGCACCTTCGAGTAAGCCGCAAGCAAACGCAGTAGCGCTCTCCACCGGGCCCCTCACGGGGCCCGGTGGCGCGTCCGGGCTCAAGCGGAAGCCAAGGCGAGCCGTTCCTTCCGGAATGGAACGGATCCGCGTGGCGATCGTCGCCCTGGTCACCGGGGTCGTGCTCGTTCTCGGCGCGTGCGGCGGGAGCGAACCGGACGTGACGCAGCTGTCCGCCGGATCGTCTGCCGACGACCGGGCCGCCGCCGGCCGCATGTTGCTCACCGCCGCCGACATGTCCGGCTTTGAGGCGGCGACCGTTCCCGAGCCCGACGTCACCACCGTCGACCAGCAGGCGGCGAGCAGCTTCGAAGCGTGCGCGGGCGCCACCGCCGCGCTCGACGACGACAGCATCGCCCAGTCCCCCGCCTTCTTCAGAGGCAGGACGGCCATGGTGTCTTCGCTGGCCGTCGTCGCCCCCAGCCACGCGGCGGCCGCAGAGGTGATGGCCGACCTGGGCCGGGCCGACCTGGGTGGCTGCCTCACCGCCCTGTTCCGGTCGGTCCTGGGGCTCGATCTGCTGCCGGGCACGACGGCGACAACCGACCTGCTGCCCGCCAGCGCGGTGAGGTCCGCCGACAGCGCCACCACGTGGCGGACGAGCCTTCACGTCGCCGTCAGCGGCCAGAGCGTTCCCGCCTACGCCGACCTCACGTTCCTGCGGTCGGGGCGGGCCGTAGGGGTGGTGTTCGCCTTCGAGATCGGCAAGCCCTTCGCTCTGGACGAGCGCACCAGGCTCGCCGAAAAGGTGGCCGAGCGCCTCGATAGAATCTAGTCGGCGAGCCCCGGGATCGACCGGCGGCGCGCCCCCACGACGAGGTGGTGGGGGTGCGGGTACCCATGGTCGAGCGGCTGGTGAGTGACGACCAGGCCGTCCTCCCGCATCCAGGCCCCTATCGCCGAAGGCTCGAGGAAGGTCAGCTCGTTGCCGGCGGTGAGGTTGAGGACCTTGACCGCCATCGTCTCCTGCAGCTGGTTCCAGCGAGCCTTCCAGCTCGGGGACGTGGCCATCTCCTTCACGATCAGCACGCCGCCGAGGGACAGCTGCTCGGCGCACGTGTGGAGCAGCCCGGCCTGCTCGTCGGGGTCGAGTAGATAGAGAACGTCGACGACGACGATGGCGTCCCACGGTCCGTCCGGCACCTCCCCGGGCGGGGCGAGGTGGAATTCGCACGTCGCACCGCGCGCCGCCGCCCGCTTGGCCGCGAACTGGGCGTGGACGACCTTGCGCAGGTCCACGTCCACCCCCAGCACCTGCCGCTGGTGGGACGCCAGGGCCAGGTGGCACGAGAACACGCCGTATCCGCAGCCGACCTCGAGTATGCGGCCGCTCGTGGGCACTGCCGCCTCGACCCGCCGGAACGGGCAGCTCGCCCACCGCGT
>DASUXN010000322.1:0-7311 GCA_036377875.1 Acidimicrobiales bacterium | reverse complement strand
AGGCGGCGTGGCCGGACGGCATCGAGGAGGTCAGCGGGCTGAACGGTCCCGGCCCCGCGCCTTTGGGACGGGCCCGGTTGGCGATCGGCTTCAGCAAGAAGTTGGAAACGGCGGCGGTGGCCAGGTAACAGCAGCTGGCACGGATGGCGGCCCGCTTCCCGTCGTCACCGCCGCCCACGGCCAGAGCTCCGGCGGCGGCACCCCAGAACGGCGGCTGTTTCACCACCCGTCCGACCTGGTCGAGGATGCGGGCCCCCGTCATTCGTCGGTGGACATTACCGGGGCCACGCCCGCCACCGTCTGCCCCTCGGGCAGGTCCATGACCTTCACGCCGGTGGCGTCACGCCCCTGGGCAGAGATGCCGCCGACCCGCTGGCGGTTGGTGATGCCGGTGGAGGAAACGAGCAGGATCTCGTCGTCGGGGCTGACCATGAAGGCGGCGACCACGGCGCCGCGGCGGGCCAGGAGGCGGATGCCCTTGACGCCCATCGTGCCCCTGCCCTTCTTGGGGAACTTCTCGACCTTCGTCCGCTTGCCGAAGCCGGCGTCGGTGACGATGAGGATGTCGCAGCCGGCACGGGGAACGTCGCACGACACGACCTCGTCGTCGTCGCGCAGGCGCATGCCGATGACGCCCTGGGCGGCCCGGCCGCTGGCCCGGACCTCGTCCTCGTCGAAGCGGATGGTCATGCCCGTGCGGCTGACCATGAAGATGTCGTCGCCCTCGTTGGTCTGGATGACCCGGACCAGCTCGTCGCCCTCCTTGAGGTTGATGGCGATGATGCCGGCCCGCAGCGACGAGTCGTACTCGGTGAAGCGGGTCTTCTTGACCTGGCCCCGCCTGGTGGCGAAGAACAGGAAGCGGCTCGTCTCGTAGTCGCGGGTGTCGATGACGGCCTGGATGCGCTCATCGGGCCCGAGGGGCAGCAGGTTGACGATGGCCGTGCCGCGGGCGGTGCGCTCCTTCATGGGGATCTCGTGGGCCCGCAGGCGGTACACCCGCCCCCGGTTGGAGAAGAAGAGCAGGTAGGCGTGGGCGGTGGTGTGGAGGATCCGGGTGACGTAGTCGTTGTCCTTGAGCTTCGCCCCCGAGATGCCCCGCCCTCCCCGTCCCTGGATACGGAAGGCGTCGGCCGAGACGGTCTTGATGTAGCCCGCCTTGGTCATCGTCACGACGAGCTCCTCGTCGTCGATGAGGTCGAGGTTGTCCATGTCGCCGGGGTCGAAGGTGATCTCCGCCCGGCGCGGGGCGGCCCACTTCTCCCGGGACTCGCCCAGCTCGGACTTGATCACGCCCCGCAGCACGACCGGGTCGCCCAGGATGGTTTCCAGCTCGGCGATCGTCTCCCGCAGCTTCGTCATCTCGTCCGCGTACTCGGCCCGGCTGAGGCGGGTGAGGCGGGCCAGCGTCATGTCGAGAATGTGCTCGGCCTGCTCCTCGCTGAACTCGAAGGGCTCGGCCATCAGGCGGCGGCGGGCGTCGGCCTTGTCCTCGGAGGCGCGGATCGTCTCGATGATGAGGTCGATGCTGTCGAGGGCCTTCAGCAGGCCTTCGACGATGTGGGCCCGAGCCCTGGCCTTGTCGAGGCGGAACTCCGACCGCCGGGTGATGACCTCGACCTGGTGGTCGACGTAGGCCCTCAGCAGCTGGACGAGGTTGAGGGTTCGGGGCACGCCGTCCACCAGCGCCACCGAGTTCACCGCGAAGTTGGTCTGCAGCGGCGTGTACTTGTAGAGGTTGTTGAGCACCACGTTGGCGTTGGCGTCGCGCTTCAGGTAGATGACGATGCGGGTCAGGCCCTTGGCCGAAAGGTTGTCGATGTCGCGGATGCCCTCGAGCTGGCGGCTGTCGACCAGCTCCTGGATCTTCTCGGCCACCGCCCGCACGCTCACCTGGTAGGGCAGCTCGGTGACGACGATCTCTTCGCCCCGCTTGCCCTCGACGATCTCGGCCCGCGCCCGCATCTTGATCGAGCCGCGACCGGTGCGGTAGGCGTCCATGATCCCCTGGCGGCCGAGGATGTAGCCGCCCGTCGGGAAGTCGGGACCCTTCACGAACGCCATGAGGTCCTCTGGTGTGGCCTCGGGGTTGTCGATGAGGTGGACGGTGGCGTCGATCACCTCGGCCAGGTTGTGGGGCGGGATGTTGGTGGCCATGGCCACCGCGATCCCCTGGCTGCCGTTGACGAGCAGGTTGGGGAACCGGGCGGGGAGGACGACGGGCTCGCGGAACTCGCCCGAGTAGTTGTCGACGAAGTCGACCGTGTCCTCGTTGATCCCGGCCATGAGCTGCATGGCGAGCGGGCTGAGCCGGCACTCGGTGTTGTGGTTGACGAACCCGTTGGCGATGAACGAGTGACAATCACTGTCGACCCGAATGGAGTACACCGGCTGGACGCCGGCCGGCTCAACAGAGGCGACGGTGGCGTAGTTGTAGGCATCGAGGGGACCAAGGACCGCGGTGATCTCACCGTCCGGCGTGCCCGCTGCCCGCTCGTCTGAGACGAACTCGTCGGCGAGTGTGCAGAAATACGGGCTATGTACGTTTTTTTGCACAGTGGCGATCAGGTCGCCGGACTGGACCTCTTCGAGCAGCTTCCACAACAGCATCGGGACCCCCGCCACGGGCACGAGGCAGAGCAGCGGGTGATTGCCGGTACCGGTGATGGTCTGGCCGTCGGTCGTGCGCATCCGCAGGGTGGGGTGCGACCCACTGTGGAACAGCTTGGTGGCGAGGACGGGGTCGCCGAACTTGTCGAGCACCTTGACGGCGATGTCGAGCTCGGAATCGGGGGCGATCGGCGTGCCGGCCAGGTCGGCGATGGGCATTTCGCCGTCGGGCGTGGCGACGAGCGTGTCGCCGGTCACGCAGTAGCGCTCGGCGGCGGCTTCGAAGTCGGGGCTGCCGTAGTTGCCGTGGAAGTCGATGAGGGGGTGGCGGAGGCTGAACGGCTGGGCCATGCGGACCAGGGCGTCGTAGATGGCCTGGTTGCCGTGGGGGTGGTACTTGGCCATGACGTCGCCGGTGACACGGGCGCACTTCACGTGGGGGCGGTCGGGGCGGAAGCCCTGCTCGAACATGTCGTAGAGGATCCGGCGGTGGACGGGCTTGAGGCCGTCTCGCACGTCGGGCAGCGCCCGCTGGGTGATCATGGCGAGCGCGTAGACCAGGAAGGACTGCTCCATCTCCTCCTGGAGCTCGATCGGCTCGATCCCGAACAGCGCGCCCTGATCGCTCATCAGCGGCGGCCGCCCTCAGCGCCGGAGGCGCTCGCTCCGGATGCCGCCGGACAAGAGGCGGCGGAGGCCGATCCGGCTTCGCCGGGCGGCCGCAGCACGATTCCATTCGCCCGAACGGAGCGAAGCGAGTGAGGGCGAGGACTCATCAGATGTCGAGGAACCTCACGTCTTTGGCGTTGGTCTGGATGAACAACTTGCGCACCTCGACGTCGTCGCCCATGAGGACGGACAGGACCTCGTCGGCGAGGGCGGCCTGTTCGACGGTGACCTGCAGGAGCGTGCGGTGGTCGACGTCCATGGTGGTGAGGCGGAGCTCCTCGAAGTCCATCTCGCCCAGGCCCTTGAGGCGCTGGAAGTCGTTCTTGTGGTTCGGGTGCTCGGCCATGAACCGGTCCTTGGCCGAGTCGTCCTTGAGGTAGGTCTTCTCCTTGCCCACGATCGTCGAGTAGAGCGGCGGTTGGGCGATGAAGATGTGGCCCTTGGCGACCAGATCGGACATCTGCCGGAAGAAGAACGTGAGCAGCAGCGTGCGGATGTGGTTGCCGTCGACGTCGGCGTCGGCCAGGACGATGACCTTGTGGTAGCGGATCTTGGAGACGTCGAACTCGTCGCCGATGCCGGCGCCGATGGCCGATACCAGCGACTGGATCTCGGCGTTCTTGAGCATCTTGTCGATGCGGGCCCGCTCGACGTTGAGGATCTTGCCCCGGATGGGAAGGATGGCCTGCGTTACCGGGTTGCGGGCGTTGATGGCCGAGCCGCCGGCCGAGTTGCCCTCGACGATGAACAACTCGGATTCCTCCGGGTTGCGCGACGAGCAGTCGGCCAGCTTGCCGGGGAGCCCCGCGCCCTCGAGCAGCGTCTTGCGGCGGATCACCTCGCGGGCCTGCCGTGCCGCCAGCCGGGCGCGTGACGCCTGGATGCCCTTCTGCACGATCTGGCGGGCCTCGGTGGGGTGCTCCTCCAGCCAGTCGGCCAGCTTCTCGTTGGTGACCCGTTCGACCAGCGAGCGGATCGACACGTTGCCCAGCTTGGCCTTCGTCTGACCCTCGAACTGCGGGTCGCGCAGCTTCACGCTCACGATGGCGGTGAGGCCCTCGCGGATGTCCTCGCCGAGGAGGTTGTCGTCCTTCTCCTTGAGGACGCCCTTGGCCCGGGCGTACTTGTTGACCACGTTGGTGAGGGCCTTCTTGAAGCCCTCCTCGTGCATGCCGCCCTCGATCGTGGCGATGCCGTTGGCGAACGAGTGGATGCCCTCGTAGTAGCCGGTGTTCCACTGGTAGGCGACCTCGACCTCCTGCTCGGCCGCTCCGTTGGCCAGGTCGGCAGCCTCGAAGTGGCCCACCCTCTTGAACAGCGCCTCCTTGGCGTGGTTCAGGTGGCGGACGTAGTCGACGATCCCGCCCGTGTAGCGGAAGACCTGCTCCTGCTCGTGGCCGGGCCGCTCGTCGCGAAAGCGGATCTCCAGGCCCTTGTTGAGGAAGGCGTAGATCTGCAGGCGCTCGAGCAGAGTGGTGGCGCGGAACTCGGTGCCCTCGGAACTGAAGATGGCGGGGTCGGGCCAGAACGCCACGGTGGTGCCGGTGCGGTTGCGGGGCGCCTTGCCCACCACCTCGAGCGGGCCCCGAGCCCGGCCGCCGTTCTCGAAGAGCATGCGGTGGCGCTTGCCGTCGCGGTCGATCTCCAGCTCGAGGCGCTTGGACAGGGCGTTGACCACCGACACGCCGACGCCGTGCAGGCCGCCGGAAACCTTGTAGCCCTCCCCGCCGAACTTGCCGCCGGCGTGGAGGGTGGTGAGCACCACCTCGGCGGCCGACTTCTTGCGGTCCTTGGGGTGGGGGTCGACGGGGATGCCGCGCCCGTCGTCGACCACACGGCAGCCGCCGTCGGCCGTGAGGGTGACGTCGATACGGGTGGCGTGGCCGGCCATGGCCTCGTCGACGGAGTTGTCGACGACCTCGTAGACAAGGTGGTGAAGGCCGTTGAGCCCGGTTGACCCGATGTACATCCCGGGGCGCTTGCGGACCGGTTCGAGTCCTTCGAGGACCTCGATGTCCTTCGCCCCGTAGGACGGTGCTGCTTGTGAAGCCAACGAGCTGGACGTCCCTTTCGACACACGCGACGGGCCAAGCGGAGAGGGCCGATCGGTAGCCCCTATCGTACCAGTTGAGGGCCTATTTCGGGCGGACCGTGACCCTCACGCGGGCCACCGTTCCGGGTCCTGCGACGTCGTCGATGCGGCGCTTGAGGTCGGCTTCCAGGTAGGTGAGCTGGGTGGCCCAGCCGGGCTGGTCGACGGCGATGGTGAGCGTGCCGCGATGCAGGGAAAGGGGTCGGGAGGCGGCGGCCACGGCGGGGCCGACGATGTCCTCCCATCGGTTGAAGATGGTGCTCAGGGCGTCGGCGCCGGGACCGCCGAGCGAACGGGTGATGCGGTCGAGCGAGCCCGAGAGACGTCGGGGCGGGGGGGCGTCGCCGGGTAGGGGGCGCCACGTCATGTGATGCGTCCGTTCGTCAGCTGGATGGTGCGCTCGGGGGCCACGCCGGCGGGAAGGTGGCCGGCGGTGGTGAGGACGGCCTGGCCGGCCGGGAGGGAGGCGACGAGGGCGGCGGAGCGGGCCGGGTCGAGCTCGGAGAACACGTCGTCGAGCAGCAGCAGGGGCGGCTCGCCGACCTGCTCGGTGACCACGTCGTGGGCGGCCAGGCGGAGAGCGAGGGCCAGCGAGCGCTGCTCGCCCTGGGAGGCGTGGGTGCGGGCGGGCATGCGGTTGACGGTGAGCACGAGGTCGTCACGGTGAGGGCCGACGAGGGAGACGCCCCGGCGCAGCTCGTCTCGTCGGGCGACGTGCAGCGCCTGGGACAGGCCCTGCGTCCGCCACGGGGCCTCGTAGCTGACGGTCGCCACCCCCGTTTCGGAGACCTGGGCGTAGGACTTGGCCACCGCCGGGTCCAGCTGGGCCACCAGCTCGGCCCTGGCCTTGCCCAGGGCCTCGCCCGTCTCGACCAGGCGGGCGTCCCACACCTCGAGGGTGGAGGCGATGTCGTCGGTCAGCCGGCCGCCACTCTGTTGCAGGAGGGCGTTGCGCTGGCGCAGGACCCTCTCGAAGTCGCGACGAGCGGCCGCGTTTCTCGGGTGGAGCGAAGCGAGGGCGTCGTCGAGGTAGCGGCGGCGGCCGGTGGGGCCGCCCTTGACCAGGTCCAGGTCGTCGGGGGAGAACACGCTGACCCGCAGCGTGCCGGCCAGGTCGGCGGCGCGGCGCAGGGGCTGGCGGTTGACGGTGACCCGGCCCCGGCCGGTGGCGCGGATCTCGGCCTCGATGAGCAAAGCCCGTCCTTGCCGCTCCCCTTCGCCCCGCACGACCGCCTGGGCCGCGCCCGAGCGCACCAACGCGTCGTTGCCCACACCGCGGAAGGAGGCGAGCGTGGCCAGGTAGCCGATGGCTTCCAGCAGGTTGGTCTTCCCTGCGCCGTTGTCGCCCACGATGGCGAGCAGACCCGGAGGCAGGCGAACGTCCGCCGACTCGTAGTTACGGAAGTCCGCGAGCCAGAGACGGTCGAGTCGCAGCTCAGGAAACCCGCACGGGCATCAACAGGTACAGGTAGTCGGCGCCCTCGAGGGGCCGGACGGTGGCGGGTTTGAGGGCGTCGAGCGTCTCCAGCATCACCTCGTCGCCGCCGCACGCCTCCACGCCGTCGATGAGGAACTCGGGGTTGAAGGCGACGACCATCTCCGCCCCCTCGTACTTGGCCTCCACGTCTTCCCGGGCCTGGCCCACGTCCTGCGTGATGGCACTGAGCTCGACCGCATCGGGGCGCAGGGACAGCCTTATCGGGGCCGCGTCGCGCGCCAGCAGCTTCACCCGGCGCACGGCGTCGAGGAACGGCGCCTTGGCCACCGTGAGGCGGTTGGGGTAGTGCGGGGGGATCAGCTGGCGGTAGTTGGGGAAGTCGCCCTCGAGCAGGCGGGTGGTGAGGCGGATGGTGGTGCCGCCCTCGGGCCCGACCGCGAACGAGGCCTCGTCGGTGCCCAGCCGCAGCGCCACCTGTTCGGCGCTGGACAGCACCCGGGCC
>DASUXN010000321.1:0-3597 GCA_036377875.1 Acidimicrobiales bacterium | reverse complement strand
AGGCGGCGTTCGCCCAGGCCTACAAGGTCGTGAGCCTCGACACCCACTACCCCCGGTCGCACCCGTCGCCGCTGGAGTGCTGCGGGTGCGTGGCCGACGTCAACCCGGCGTCGGGCAAGGCCACGATCTACATGACGTCGCAGGCCCCCCACGCCATCCGCACCGTGTTCGCCCTGGTGGCGGGGCTGCCCGAGCAGAACATCCAGATCATCTCGCCCGACATCGGCGGCGGGTTCGGCAACAAGGTGCCCGTCTACCCCGGTTACGTGGTGGCCACCGCCGCGTCGCTGGTCATCGGCCGCCCCGTCAAGTGGATCGAGGACCGCACCGGCAACCTCATCTCCACCGGGTTCGCCCGCGACTTCCACATGCACGGCGAGCTGGCCCTGGCCAAGGACGGCAAGATGCTCGGCCTGCGGGTAAAGATGCTGTCCGACCAGGGCTACGCCTATGCCGACGCCCAGCCGTCGAAGTTCAAGGCGGGCCTGTTCCACATGGTGACGGGCTCCTACGACCTGCCTGCGGCCCACATCGTCACCGACGGCGCCTACACCAACAAGGCGCCCGGCGGGGTGGCCTACCGATGCTCGTTTCGGATCACCGAGGCGTCGTACCTGATCGAGCGGCTCGTCCAGAACGCGGCGTACGAGATGCGGCTCGACCCCGCCGAGCTGCGGCGGCGCAACCTGATCCGCCCCGAGCAGTTCCCCTACAAGTCGGCCACCGGCTTCGTCTACGACTCCGGCAACTACGAGCCCAACATGGACCTCGCCCTGAAGGCCGTCGGGTACAAGAAGCTGCGCTCCCAGCAGAAGGCCCTCCGCAAGGAGGGGAGCACCACGCAGATCGGCATCGGCCTGGCCACCATGACCGAGGCGCTCGGCGCGGGCCCGAGCCGTGACTACGACATCCTCGGCATCAAGATGTTCGACTCGGCCGAGCTTCGGGTGCACCCCACCGGCAAGGCCATCTTGAAGCTCGGCGTGCGCCACCAGGGCCAGGGCCACGAGACGACGTTCGCCCAGATCGTCGCCCACGAGCTCGGCATCCCTCCCGGCGACATCCTCGTGCAGGAAGGGGACACCGACAACACGCCCTACGGCCTGGGCACCTACGCATCCCGGAGCACTCCTGTGGCCGGGGCGGCTGCCTCCCTTGTGGCCCGCAAGCTGCGGGACAAGGCCCGCAAGATCGCCGCCTACCTGCTCGAGGTCTCCGAGGAGGACCTGGAGTGGCAGGACGATCACTTCTCGGTCAAGGGGGCGCCGGAGAAGACCAAGTCGATCCAGGAGATCGCTTTCGCCGCCTACACCAACCACCCGCTGGGCATGGAGGCGGGGCTGGAGGGGGTGCAGTACTACGACCCGCCCAACCTGACCTTCCCCTTCGGCACCTACGTGGTGGTGGTCGAGGTCGACACCGAGACGGGTACGTGGACGCCGCTCAAGGTGGTGGCCTGCGACGACTGCGGCGTGCGCATCAACCCCATGATCGTGGAGGGCCAGATCATGGGCGGGCTCACGGAGGGCTTCGCCATGGCCGCCATGCAGCTCATCACCTTCGACGAGGACGGCAACTGCATCGGTGCCAACTTCATGGACTACCTGCTCCCCACCGCGTGGGAGACGCCCCACTTCGACCTGTACGACACCTGCACACCCTCGCCCCACCACCCCCTCGGGTGCAAGGGGGTGGGTGAGTCGGCCACCGTGGGGTCGCCGGCCGCCTTCGTCAACGCCGTCGTCGACGCCCTCGCCCATTTGGGCGTCCGCAACGTTGACATGCCCGTAACGTCGGCCAAGGTCTGGGAGGCCCTACAAGCGGCCAAGGACTCGTAGAATCGGGCACAGTGACGTTCGACCTCGCAGCCGAGGAGTCGCTCCTGCGAGGCCGGCGGGAGGCCTACGTACGGGCGACGGTGGTGTGGGCACGCCGGCCGGTGTCGGCCCAGCCCGGCGACAAGGCCGTCGTGACGGCCGACGGGCACCTGCGGGGCTGGGTCGGCGGGTCGTGTGCCGAGCCGGTCGTGGTGCGCGAGGCGGTGGCCGCCCTTGCCGCGGGCGAGCCGCGCCTCCTGCGCCTGGGGCCGGTGGCCGACCTGCCCCACGAGGAGGAGGGGGTGGTCCTCGCCACCGTGAGCTGCGCCAGCGAGGGATCGGTCCAGGTCTTCCTCGAGCCGGTCGACCCTGCCCCCCACCTCGTCGTCGTCGGCCGGTCGCCCATGGTGCAGGCGTTGGTCGCCATGGCCGGCCTCCTGGGGTTCGAGACGGTTGTCGTCGAATCCGAGGACGCCGCTCCCGATCTCGCCGCCGGCGGGGCGTCGGTCGTGACCGATCTCGACCTGGCCAAGGCCGACGTAGGTCCGGCGTCGTTCGTGGTGGTCGCCACCATGGGCCGCTACGACGAGGCGGCCCTTCAGGCCGCGCTCGACAGCCCGGCCCGCTACGTGGCCCTGGTGGCGTCGAGCCGCCGGGCCGCCACCGTGCTGGAATCGCTGCGGGCGGCGGGGGTCGCGCACGACCAGCTGGCCCGGGTGAAGAGCCCGGCCGGCCTTCCGCTGGGGGACGTGCCCCACGCGGAGATGGCCGTGTCCATCCTGGCCGAGATCGTGCGAGAGAAGGCCGCCCACCGTGTCGCACCGGCGACGGAGGTCCGCCCCGCCCCCACCACCGCCGTGGATCCCGTGTGCGGTATGACCGTCGACGTCAACGAGCGGACGCCGTCGGCCGAGCGGGACGGCAAGACTTACTGGTTCTGCTGCCCCGGGTGCCGGTGGCGCTTCCTCAACCCGGCATGAGCGAGCTCGACGACGTCCTCGCCGCCCTCGAGGCCTCCCACGGGTCCGACGCGGCCCTCGCCACGGTCGTCGCCGTCCGCGGCTCGACCTACCGGCGGGAAGGAGCCCGGCTGGTGGTGCCTGCGGGCGACGGACCGACGGTCGGGAACATCTCGGGTGGTTGCCTCGAGGGTGATGTGGCGGCCAACGCCCGGGAGGTCCTGACGACGGGCCGCCCAGTGCTGTTGAGCTTCGACCTGACCGCCGACGACGAGGCCGTCTGGGGTTGGGGCCTGGGCTGCAACGGCGCCATCGACGTCTTCGTCGAGCCCGCCCGTGAGGCTGCCCGGTTCGCTTCGGCCATGCGTACGGCCATGGCCACGCAGCGGCCGCTGGCGCTGGCCACCGTCGTCGCCGGCGACCCGCTCGGCGCCCGCATGGTGGTTCACGGCGACGGCCGGCGGGACGGGTCGCTGGGCGACGCCGGCGCCGACCAGGACGTTGCGGCGGCGGCGGCGGAGGCGCTGCGGGAGCGTCGGTCGACAACGGTCACCCGATCTTCGGGCTGGCGGGTCTTCGTCGAGGTCCTGGTGCCGCCCCTCCGGCTGGTCGTGTGCGGGGCCGGGCACGACGCCATCCCCCTCGTCGAGTTTGGGGCGCGGCTGGGCTGGCGGGTGGAAGTGGTCGACGACCGGCGGGCGATGCTGGTCGAGAGCCGGTTCCCCCAGGCCTCCCGGTTGATCCACGCCCAGCCGGGCGACGCCGCCACTGCGGCAGGTGTCGACGAGCGCAGCTTCGTGGTCGTCATGAGCCACAACTTC
>DASUXN010000320.1:0-3044 GCA_036377875.1 Acidimicrobiales bacterium | reverse complement strand
CTCGGTCCAGTACCACCCAGAGGCCGCGCCCGGCCCCCACGACGCCCACCCCCAGTTCGAGCGGTTCGCCGACCTGATGCGAGGAGCGCGACATGGCTGAGCAACGGACCTTCCGGGCCCTGGGCGGAGTCGACCAGGGCTCCCTGCCCCCCGCCGGCGAGGTCGCCGACGCCCTGCGGGCCGAGTTCGAGCGGGTCTTCGCCCTCAAGGCCGGCCTGCGCGGCGAGGCCGAGGCCGGCGTCTCGCCCACCGGCCGGCGCACCACCGCCCAGGACGAGGCCAAGCTCCGCACGCTGGTGGCCAGCGTCGAGGGGGCCAGCCGCTTCGCCATCCGCCTGCGCCTGCTCAACCCGGCCCAGGTCCGGGCCCTGTGGGCCGAGGCCATGGAGCGGGGCCTGTACGACGGCTGGGACGCCGGGCAGAGCGCCTACGACCAGGTGGCCGCCGCCGAGCCCGAGGCGCCATCCTCGACCAGTGGCGCCCCGCCCGAGGTCCGGCGGGGTGACGCCTAAGTGCCCCTCCGGGAGGACCTCCGCTCGATCCTGGTCGTCGGCTCCGGGCCGATCGTGATCGGGCAGGCGGCCGAGTTCGACTACTCCGGCACCCAGGCCTGCCGGGCCCTGCGCGGGCTGGGGCTGCGGGTGGTGCTGGTCAACTCCAACCCGGCGACCATCATGACCGACCCGGAGGTGGCCGACGCCACCTACCTGGAGCCGCTCACCCCCGGCCCGGTGGCGGCCGTGCTCGAGGCCGAGCGGCCCGACGCCCTGCTGCCCACCCTCGGCGGGCAGACCGCCCTCAACCTGGCCGTGGCCCTGCACGAGAACGGCACCCTGGAGCGGCTCGGGGTCGAGCTCATCGGGGCCACCGTTGACGCCGTCCGCCGGGCCGAGTCGCGGGTCGAGTTCACCGAGACCTGCCGGGCCGCCGGGCTCGACCTGCCCCGCGGGGTCGAGGTCGGGACCGTGACCCATGGGCTGGCCGCGGTCGAGGACCTGGGCCTGCCGGTGGTCCTCCGGCCCTCGTTCACCCTCGGCGGCTGGGGCGGCGGCATCGCCCGGACCGGCGAGGAGCTGCGACGGCTGCTGGCCGAGGGCCTCGTCGCCAGCCCGGTCGGGCGGGTGCTGATCGAGGAGTCGGTGCTCGGCTGGAAGGAGTTCGAGCTCGAGGTGATGCGCGACCGGGCCGACAACGCCGTGGTCGTCTGCTCGATCGAGAACGTCGACCCGATGGGCGTCCACACCGGCGACTCGGTCACCGTCGCCCCCCAGATGACCCTGTCCGACCGCGAGTACCAGGAGATGCGCGACGACGCCCTGACCGTGCTGCGGGCCGTCGGGGTCGAGACCGGCGGGGCCAACGTCCAGTTCGCCGTCGACCCCCGCAGCGGCCGCCGGGTCGTGATCGAGATGAACCCGCGGGTGTCGCGCTCCTCGGCCCTGGCCTCCAAGGCCACCGGGTTCCCGATCGCCAAGGTGGCCGCCCAGCTGGCCGTCGGGTTCACCCTCGACGAGATCCGCAACGAGGTCACCGGCAAGACCGCCGCCGCCTTCGAACCCACCCTGGACTATGTGGTCGTCAAGGTCCCCCGGTTCAACTTCGAGAAGTTTCCCGGGGCCGACCCCGCGCTGACCACCCGGATGAAGTCCGTCGGGGAGGTCATGGCCATCGGCCGGACCTTCCCCGAGGCCCTCCAGAAGGCCTGCCGGTCGCTGGAGACCGAGCGCGACGGCCTCGGCAACCCGGCGGGCGACCCGGCGCCGGGCGGCGCCGAGGCCGCCCCCGAGGCCCTGCTGGCCGCCTGCGCCCGGCCCACCGCCGACCGGCTGGACGCGGTCGAGCGGGCCCTGCGGCTGGGCCGCGGCGTCGAGGAGGTGGCCGCCGCCTCCGGCATCGACCCCTGGTTCGTGGACGGGATCGCCCGCATCGTCGAGGTCGGGGCCGAGGTCGCCGCCGCCGGGTCGATCGACGACCTCGGCCGCGGCCTGCTCTGGCGGGCCAAGCGCCACGGCTTCTCCGACCCCCAGCTGGCCGCCGCGGCCGGGGCCACCGAGGGCGAGGTCCGGACCCGGCGCCGGGCCCTTGGGGTCGAGCCCGTCTACCGCTCGGTCGACACCTGCGCCGGCGAGTTCGAGGCCTCCACCCCCTACCACTACTCGACCTACGAGGAGGAGACCGAGGTCCCGGCCACCGGCCGGCGGCGGGTGGTGGTGCTGGGGTCGGGGCCCAACCGCATCGGCCAGGGGGTGGAGTTCGACACCGCCTGCGTCCACGCCGTCCAGGCCCTGCGTGACGCCGGCTACGAGGCGGTGATGGTCAACTGCAACCCCGAGACCGTCTCCACCGACTACGACATCGCCGACCGCCTCTATGTCGAGCCGCTGACCTGCGAGGACGTCCTGGAGGTGTGCCGGGCCGAGGCCGCGGGTGGCGAGCTCGTCGGGGTGATCGTGACCATGGGCGGCCAGACGCCGCTGCAGCTCGCCTCGGGGCTGGCCGCGGCCGGGGTGCCGCTGCTCGGCACCCCGCCCGAGGCCATCGACCTGGCCGAGGACCGGGGCCGGTTCGGCACGGTCCTGGAGCGCTGCGGCCTGGACGCCCCGCCCTGGGGCCAGGCCGCCGACGTCCAGGAGGCCCTGGCCGTGGCCGACCGGGTCGGCTACCCGGTCCTGGTCCGGCCCTCGTACGTGCTCGGCGGCCGCTCCATGGAGGTCTGCTACGACGCCGAGGGCCTGGCCCGCTCCGGCGCCCTGGGCAGTCTCGGCGGGAACGGCAGCCGGCCGGTCCTGGTCGACCGGTTCCTGGAGGACGCGGTCGAGGTCGACGTCGACGCCCTCTGCGACGCCACCGGGCAGGTGCTGGTCTGCGGGGTGATGGAGCACATCGAGGAGGCCGGGATCCACTCCGGCGACTCGGCCTGCGTGCTCCCGCCCATCACGCTCGGGGCCGACCAGGTCGCGGCCGTCGGGGAGGCCACCGCCCGCCTCGGCCGGGCCCTCGGGGTGGTCGGGATCCTCAACGTCCAGTTCGCCTTCAAGGGCCAG
>DASUXN010000319.1:0-3993 GCA_036377875.1 Acidimicrobiales bacterium | reverse complement strand
AAGCCCAGCGGCGACCGCGTGCTGGGTAGCGACCCTGAGACGGAACTGCCGGTGATCGCCCGGGCGGGCCGGTTCGGGCCCTATGTGCAGCTGGGCGAAGCGTCATCCGACGCCAAGGCGCCCAAGCCGAAGACGGCTTCGCTGTTCAAGGACATGCAGCTGGAGACGGTCACGCTCGAGCAGGCCCTCGAGCTGCTCAAGATCCCGAGGACCTTGGGCAAGGACCCCGCCGACGGCCAGGAGGTCACGGCCCAGAACGGCCGATTCGGCCCCTACGTCAAGAAGGGCGCCGAGACTCGCAGCCTCGACTCGGAGGAGCGCCTCCTCACCGTGACCCTCGAGGAAGCGCTGGCCCTGCTGGCCGAGCCGCGCAAAGGCCGCGGCGCGGCGCGGGGGGCGGCCGCCGCGCCGCTGCGCGAGCTGGGCGCCGACCCCGAGTCGGGCGGCACGATCGTTCTACGCGAGGGCCGGTTCGGCCCCTACGTGACCGACGGCACCACCAACGCATCCCTGCGCAAGGGAGACACCATCGACGACATCACGCCCGAGCGGGCGGTCGAGCTGTTGGCCGACCGCCGGGCGAAGGGTCCCGCCACGCCGAAGAAGCGGGCCGCCCGGGCCCCCAGGAAGGCCAAGGGCAAGGCGTAGTGAACCTGGGAACCGGGCGGCGCTCCCCGTAGCCTGACGACGTGGCCCAGCCCGGCAGACCCTCGCCGCCCTGGCGCGGGTGGCCTCTACGCCGACGCCAGGACGCACTGAAGGGCGAGCTGCTCCCGGCCGACAGCGACCGTCCCACCGTGCCCACAGAGGCGGTCCCTTTGCCGCCGGAGGAAGACCTGGTCGGCCCTCGTCTCCTCGGCTCGACGTCGTTCTTCCGGCTGTGGCTGGCCCAAGTCGTCTCGTCTCTGGGGGACTGGATCGGTCTGGTGGCCATCCTGTCGCTGGCGGCGCGGATCGGCGGGGCGTCACCCGAGGCGGCCGTGGGACTGGTGATGAGCGCCCGCATGGTCCCCGGGTTCTTCTTCGGGTCGGTGGCGGGCGTGCTCGTCGACCGGTGGGACCGCAAGCGGGTGATGGTCACCTGCGACGTCGGGCGGGGGTTCGTGCTCGCCACTCTTCCCGTCATCGACACGATCTGGGGCCTGTTCGTGGCCTCGCTCCTCCTGGAAGTGCTCACCCTCCTGTGGTCACCGGCGAAGGAGGCGTCCGTCCCCAACCTCGTCCCCACCAGCCGGCTCACCACCGCCAACTCCCTGTCGCTGGCCGCCGCCTACGGGACCTTCCCGGTGGGTGCCGCCCTGTTCGCCTCGCTGACAAAGGTGGCGGACGTGGTGGGCCGCCACGCCGGCCCTCTCGACTTCCTGGAGCTAAACCAGGAGTCGCTGGCCATCTACGTGGACGTGCTGACGTTCTTCTCCTCGGCCGCCCTGATCGCCACCCTGGCCCTGCCCCGCAACCCCCGCCGCCACAGCCGCATCGACCTCGGAAAGACCTTCATCGACCTCAAGGAGGGCTGGAAGTTCATCGGCTCCAGCCCCGAGGTGCGCGCCGTCATGGTCGGCCTGGGCACCGGCCTGATCGGTGGCGGCATGATCGCCCCCCTGGGCCCCACCTTCGCCGACCGCGTCCTCCACGCCGGACCGCCCGGCTTCGGCCTCCTGCTCACGGCCCTCGGCACCGGCCTGGCCGTGGGGGTCATCGGCATCTCGACCATCCAGAACCGGGTCCCTCACGCCGCGGTGTTCCCGCCCGCAGTGCTGGGGGCAGGGGCGGCCATGGGCGTGGCCGCCGCCATGTCGAGCCTCGGCCTGACCATGCTCTTCATCGGGCTGATGGGCGTGTGTGCCGGCGCCGTCTACGTGATCGGCTTCACCCTGCTCCAGGAGAACGTCGAGGACGAGCTGAGAGGCCGGATCTTCGCCACCCTCTACACGCTGTCTCGGCTGTGCCTGCTCGTCTCGTTGACGCTCGCGCCGCTGGCCGCCGAGGTGCTCGAGGACCTGCCGTTCGACATCCCCGGCGTGCGCCTGATCCTCTGGGTCGGTGCCTCGATCATCCTCCTCGCCGGCTTGCTCGCGCTGCGGACGTTGAAGCCGGCGGGGTCGGCGATGGACCGATGATGGCGTTCTCCCGCTTCATCGCCTTCGAGGGCGGGGAGGGCTCGGGCAAGTCCACTCAGGCCCGCCTTCTGGCCGAGGCCATGGGCGCGCTGCTCACCCACGAGCCGGGGGCCACCGAGTTGGGCCGGCGCATCAGGGCGCTGGTCCTCGATCCCGACGGCGCCCACGCCCTGGACCGCCGAGCCGAGGCTCTGCTCATGGCCGCCGACCGAGCCCAGCACGTGGCCGAGGTGATCCGGCCAGCCCTCGACCAGGGCCGCGACGTGGTCTCCGACCGCTTCTCGGGCTCGACGCTGGCGTACCAGGGCTACGGCCGGGGCCTCGACCTCGACGACCTGGCGTGGCTCAGCCGGTGGGCCGCCGGGGGGCTCGAGCCGGACCTCGTCGTGCTGCTCGACGTCCCTCCGGACGTGGCCGTCAGCCGCCTGGCCGGCGATCCTGACCGCATGGAGGCGGCCGGGCAGGCGTTCCACGACCGGGTGGCCGACGGCTACCGGAAGCTGGCCGCCGACAACCCCGGCCGGTGGGTCGTCGTCGACGGCACCGGTACGGTCGACGAGGTGGCGGCCCGGGTGATGGCGGTGGCGGGATGACGGGCGCCATCTTCGAACGGTTGGTGGGCCAGGACCGGGCCGTCGCCCAGCTACGGGCGGCGGTACGGGCGCCCGTGCACGCCTACCTGCTTGTCGGGCCTCCCGGCGGCGGAAAGCGCCCTTCGGCCAGGGTGTTCGCCGCAGCGCTGCTGTGCCCGAACGGCGGGTGCGGCGAATGCGACGTGTGCCGGCGGGTCCTGGCTGACGTCCATCCCGACGCGGTGACCGTGGAGCGGGACGGCGCCTACATCAGCGTGGGCCAGGCCCGGGAGATACAGCGGCTGGCGATGCGCACGCCCAACGAGGGCAGGCGGAAGGTGCTCACCCTTGTCGACTTCCACCTCGTCCGCGAAGCCGCCCCCACCCTGCTGAAGATCGTCGAGGAACCCCCGGCCAGCACGATCTTCGTCATCCTCGCCGAGCACGTGCCCCCTGAACTGGTCACCATCGCCTCACGCTGCGTGCGCATCGACTTCGGCCGGCTGTCACCGGAGGCGCTGGTTGTCGCCCTCCAGGCCGAGGGGGTGGACGCGGCCGTCGCCGCCCGGGTCGCCGATGCCGCCGACGGTCGCCTCGACCGGGCCCGCCTGCTCGCGTCCGACCCGGACTTCGAGCGCCGCCGTCGCGCCTGGCGGTCGCTGCCGGGGCGACTGGACGGCACGGGGGCGACGGTCTCGTTGCTGGCGGCCGAGCTGATCGAGCTGCTGGGATCAGCTGCGGTCGCGCCGCTGGAGGCGCGCCACGCCGAGGAACGGGCCGCCCTCGAAGCCCGCATCGAGCGGTCGGGCGAGCGCGGCGCGGGCCGAAAGCTGCTGGTGGAGCGGCATAGGCGGGAGCTGCGCCGCCTGCGGGCCGACGAGCTGCGGTACGGCCTCGCCATCCTGGCCCAGACCTACCGAGACGCGCTCGCGTCGGGCAGCGCCGGCGACCCGCGTGGGTGCGTCACCTCCGTCCAGGCCGTCCAGGCCGCAGCCGAGGCCATCGTCCGCAACCCGAGCGAGCATCTGTTCCTCCAGGCCCTGCTCTTGCGGCTGACCCCCCTCGCCGACGCGCGATACTCGTCGGCTACGCCCGGGTAGCTCAGTCGGTAGAGCAGCTCACTCGTAATGAGCAGGTCGTCGGTTCGAGTCCGACCTCGGGCTCCCGTGTTGTGTCGCGAGACATCCCGGACAGTTGTCGCGAGACATGGCGGACAAGTTAGGGCCGAGCCGGGCCCTTAGGCCGGCCGGTGGGTTGGTAGGTCTTGGTCGGGTCGAGCGTCAGTCGCCGGAGCAGCTCGC
>DASUXN010000318.1:0-18531 GCA_036377875.1 Acidimicrobiales bacterium | reverse complement strand
GCTCGATCTTCCACCTCCCGGGCATGACCGCCTACGAGCGCACCACCCCCGACCGCTGCTACAAGGATGCCGCCGCCGCCGAGGGCGACGGCCTGCGCCAGGCCAAGCGGTAGCTATGCGTTTTAGGCAATGAGCGTCGGTTTCCGACGCCTATTGCCTAAAACAGCTAGTCCGTGAGCGAGTGCACCTCGAGGATGCCGGGCGTCGCCCGGAGGTCGTCGAGGACGGCGCCGGCCACGGGCTGGTCGGTGCACAGGACCATGAGGGCAGCCTCGCCCGAGGCGGCGCGGCCGACGTCCATGTCGGAGATGTTGATGCCGGCCTCGCCGATCTTCGAGCCGACCGTGCCGATCATGCCGGGCCGGTCGTCGTTGCGGACGACGACCATGTGGCGGGCAGGCGGGATGTCGACGGCATGGTCGTCGATCATGACCAGCCGGGCCTCGTCCCGCAGGCCGAACAGTGTGCCGGCCAGGGAGTGGCCGCCGCCCCGCATGGTGATGAGGTTGACGTAGTCGTGGGCTTCCGACGTGCGTGACTCCTCGACGTCGAGCTCGGCGGCGGCGGCCAGTTGCGGGGCGTTCACGTAAGACACGGGGTCGGTGGTGCTCGCCCCGAGCACACCCTTCAGCACGGCCAGGGTGAGTATGCGGGTGTCGTAGTCGGCCAGGGCGCCCTGGTAGTCGACCGCCAGCGTGCCGATGGCAGGGCCGGCCAGAACTGCGAAGATCCGGCCCAGCCGCTCGGCGAGGGGGAGGAAGGGGCGCACCGTCTCGGACGCCTCGGAGGCGTCCACGTTGACGGCATAGGGCACGAACTCCCCGCCCAGGGCGAGAACCACCTGGTCGGCGATGGTGTCGCCCGCCTTGTCCTGGGCCTCGCGGGTGCTGGCGCCCAGGTGGGGCGTGACGACCACCGAGTCGAGCTCGAACAGGGGTGACTCGGTCGTGGGCTCCTTGGAGAACACGTCGAGGGCGGCGCCCGCGATCACCCCCTCACGGATGAGCAGGTCGAGAGCGGCTTCGTCCACGATCCCGCCGCGAGCGGTGTTGATGATCCGCAGGTCGGGCTTGGCCTGGCGCAGGACTTTCTCGTCCAACAGGCCGATCGTCTCGGGGGTCTTGGGCAGGTGGATCGACAGGAAGTCCGAGACCCGCACCAGCTCGTCCAGCGGGAGCAGCTCGACACCCATCTGCCGGGCCCGGTCGGGGGCCACGTAGGGGTCGAAGGCGGCCAGGCGCATGCCGAAGGCGAGCGCCCGCTGCGCGACCAGGGCGCCCACCCGGCCCAGGCCGACCACGCCCAGCGTCTTGCCGTGGAGCTCGACGCCCGTGTAGCGGGACCGGGCCCACGTGCCTGCTTTGAGGGCGGCGTGGGCCTGGGGAACGTTGCGGGCCGAGGCCAGGAGCAGGGCCATGGCCTGCTCGGCGGCGGAGACGATATTGGACTGGGGAGCGTTGACGACCATGACGCCCCGGCGGGTGGCGGCGTCGACGTCGACGTTGTCGAGACCGATCCCGGCCCGCCCGACGACCACGAGGTCGGCGCCCGCCTCCAGCACGCCGGCCGTCACCTGGGTGGCGGAGCGGATGATGAGGGCGGCGTAGCCGGGGATCGTCTCCAGCAGTTGCTCGGGGGTGAGGCCGAGGCGGACGTCGACTTCCAGGCCCGCATCGCGCAGCTTGGCCAGGCCCCGTTCGGCCAGCTCCTCGCTGACCAGCACCTTTGCCACGGCGGCCGTCATGCGCCGAGGAGGTGGGCGAGGCGGTCGAGGCCCTCCTCGAGCTGCTTGTCGCCCAGGGCGTAGGAAAGGCGGGCGTAGCCCGGTGCGCCGAACGCCTCACCGGGCACGATGGCCACCTTGGCTTCCTCCAGCACCCGCTCCGCCAGCTTGAGCGTGCTGTCCCCCAGGTCGCCTCCGAGGGCCTTCTCGAAGGACGGGAAGGCGTAGAAAGCCCCCTCGGGCTCGCTGCACGAGACCCCGGGCATGGCCGACAGCAGCTCGTGCATACGGCGCCGCCGGCGGTCGAAGGCCTCGCGCATGGTCGCCACGCAGGCCATGTCGCCCGTCACCGCGGCCAGGGCGGCCCGCTGGGAGACGTTGGCCACGTTGGAGGTGGCATGGGACTGGAAGTTGGTGGCGGCCTTGATGACGTCGGTCGGCCCGACCATCCAACCCACCCGCCAGCCCGTCATGGCGAACGTCTTGGCCACGCCGTTGATGACAACGCTGCGGTCGGCCAGCTCGGGCACGAGGGCGGGCATGGAGGAGAACTTGGCGTCGCCGTAGACCAGGTGCTCGTAGATCTCGTCGGTGACGACCCACAGGCCGCTGTCGGCGGCCCACCGGCCGAGCGCCTCGACCTCGTCGGGCGGGTAGACGGCCCCCGTCGGGTTGGAGGGGGACACGAACAGGAGGACCTTGGTGCGGGGCGTGCGGGCCGCCTCCAGCGCCTCGACCGAGGCTCGGAAGCCGGTGGACTCGTCGGTCGGCACGGGCACGGGCACCCCACCCGCCAGCCGGATGGCCTCGGGGTACGTGACCCAGAACGGAGCGGGCACGAGCACCTCGTCGCCCGGGTCGAGGAGGGCGGCGAAGGTGTTGTAGACGGCGTGCTTGGCCCCGTTGGTGATCAGCACCTGAGCGGCCTTGACCTGGTAGTTCGAATCCCGAGCGGTCTTCTCGGCCACCGCCTCCTTGAGCTCGGGAAGGCCCCCCGCCGGCGTGTACCGGTGGTTCTTCGGGTCCGAGCACGCCTCGATGGCGGCCGCCACGATGTGGTCGGGCGTGGGGAAGTCGGGTTCTCCTGCCCCGAAGCCGATGACGTCCTCGCCCGCGGCCTTGAGAGCTTTGGCCTTGGCATCGACGGCGAGGGTGGCCGACTCCTCGATCGATCCGATGCGTGCCGAGACGCGGGCAGACTGTGTCGCAGACCCTGAGTTCGAAGTCGCTGCGTTTGATGTCATCAGGCGAAGATCGTTGCACAGTCCGAGGAGCCCCCCATTTCCGATATCCCCGACATCCGCCTCCCCCCCGACCTCCTCCCTTCTGACGGCCGCTTCGGCAGCGGGCCCTCGAAGGTCCGTCCCGAAGCACTCGAGGCCCTGTTGGCGGCCGCGCCCACCTACCTGGGCACGAGCCACCGTCAGGAACCGGTGAGGGCTGTCGTCCGCCGGCTACGGGAGGGTCTGTCGGAGCTGTTCTCCCTGCCCGACGGCTACGAGGTGGCCCTTGGCAACGGCGGCGCCGCCTGCTTCTGGGACATCGCCACCTTCTGGCTGATCGAGCGACGCAGCCAGCACCTGGTCTTCGGCCAGTTCTCCTCCACGTTCTCCAAGATCGCCGCCGCGGCGCCCCACCTGGAGGCGCCCGACGTGATCAAGTCGGAGTACGGCACCCACCCGGAGGCCCAGGCGTCGGAGGACGTCGACCTCTACGCCCTCACCCACAACGAGACGTCCACCGGCGTGTCCATGGAGATCCGGCGACCGGAGGGCGCCGACGGGGCCCTGGTTGCGGTCGACGCCACGTCGGCGGCGGGCGGCATGCTCGTCGAGGCGGGCGAGTTCGACGCCTACTACTTCGCCCCCCAGAAGTGCTTCGCCTCCGATGGCGGCCTGTGGATCGCCCTGCTCTCGCCCGCCGCCCTCGAGCGGACGGCCCGGCTGGCGGCCGACGGGCGGTGGTCGCCCGCCGCTCTCAACCTGCCCGCCGCCCTGGAGCAGAGCCGCCTGAACCAGACCTACAACACGCCCGCCCTGGCGACGCTGTTCCTGTTCGCCCATCAGCTCGACTGGATCCTGGAGAACGGGGGGCTCAAGTTCGCGGCCGAGCGGGCGGCCACGTCGACGTCCACCATCTACGAATGGGCGGACGCGTCCGACTACGCCCGGCCGTTCGTCGTCGACCCGGCCGACCGCAGCCCCGTCGTGGCCACCGTCGATCTCGACGACGCCGTCGACGCCTCGCTCGTGTGCAAGGTGCTGCGGGCGAACGGGATCGTCGACACCGACTCCTACCGGGGCCTCAAGCGCAACCAGCTGCGCGTCGCCTGCTACCCGGCGGTGGACCCCGACGACGTGGCGGTGCTCGTCAAGGCCATCGACCACGTGGTCGAGCGGATCTCTTAATACTTTCCTCACGCCTGCATCAGGACGGCTTCACGGCTGCGGCCCACCATGGGTCGGTACCCGACCGAAGGAGCCGCCCGACATGAAACGCCTGCTCGCCGCCGCCGCCCTCGCCCTCGTCGTCGTGGGCGGGGCGGGCGTCGCCTACGCCCACACCGGCGACCGTCCCGCCCGGCGGGCGGCGGTCCGAGAGTGCCTGCGGGAGGCGCGCCAGTCCGACGAAGGGGCCGAGGACGGCGCGATCCGGGCCGCCGTCAAGGCCTGCCTCCAGGAGCAGGGCATCGAGCTGGGTCGCAACCTCACCCCCGAGCAGCGGGACCAGGCCAAGGCCTGCATCGAGAACGCCAAGGCAGCGGGCGGCGAGCGCCCGGAGGTGCGGGCCACCGCCCGGTCGTGCATGGAGGCGGCGGGCCTCGTCCCGCCTCTGACTCCCGAGCAGCAGGAGCGCCGGGCCGAGCTGCGCAGCTGCGTCGAGGCGGCCCGAGCCGAACACGGCGGTGACCACCCGGCCGTCCACGCCGCCGTCCGGGAGTGCATGCAAGCCTGATCTACAGCAGGCGCCGAGCCGCGCCGACAACCTGGAGGTGAGCGATGCGGCGGACCAGCCGGACGGCGAAGCGTCTCCGACGGGCCCCGACCTCGACGCGCTCTACCGCCGACTTCAGCCTGCCCTGCTCCGCCACCTGAGCACGGCCTACGCCTGGCAGGCGGAGGACATCGCCGCCGACGTGTGGGCCGAGGTGGCGGCGGGCCTCTCCCGCTTCGAGGGCGACGACGACGCCTTCCGGGGCTGGGTGTTCACCCTGGCCCGGCGCCGTCTCAGCGACAGCTACCGCCGCGCCGGCCGGCGCCCGACCGATCCCCTTCCCGAGGAGCTTGCGCCTACGTCGGCCGAGCGCCCCGAGGACGACGTGGTGGCCCGCCTCTCGGCCGAGGCCACCATCGCCCGCCTGAACCGCCTGCTCCCTCCCGACCACGCCCGCATCGTCCTCCTACGGGTCGTCTACGGGATGACCGTGCAGCAGGTGGCGGCGCTCACCGACAAGCAGCCGGTGAACGTCCGGGTCATCCAACACCGGGCCCTACGGCGCCTCGCCGGCCGGTTCGAGCAGCAGAAGCGCTCGGCCTGAGAATTTTTTCTTAAGAAAGCCCTCAAGTCCGGAGCGCGTAGCGCCGATAAGGGTTCGACGGTTAGCGCGGCGTCAGCCCCCCGACGCGTCCTGGATTCTGGTCTTGCCGGCGGAGATCCACGGCATCATCGCCCTCAGCTCGGACCCGACCGTCTCTATGGGGTGGGACTGGGCCTGGCGGCGGTACTCGTTGAAGTTGGGGCGGCCGTTGCGGTTCTCGGCGACCCATTCCTCGGCGAAGCGGCCGTCGCGGATCTCCTCGAGGATGCGCTTCATCTCGGCCTTGGTCTCTTCGTTGATGATGCGGGGGCCTCGGGTGTAGTCGCCGTACTCGGCGGTGTCCGAGATCGAGAAGCGCATGCCCGAGATGCCGTGCTCGTACATGAGGTCGACGATGAGCTTGAGCTCGTGGAGGCACTCGAAGTAGGCGACCTCGGGCTGGTACCCGGCCTCGACCAGCGTCTCCCACCCGGCCTGGACGAGCGACGTCACCCCCCCGCACAGCACGACCTGCTCGCCGAACAGGTCGGTCTCGGTCTCCTCGTCGAAGGTGGTCTCCAGCACGCCCGCCCTCGTGGCCCCGATGGCGTGGGCGTAGGCGAGGGCGAGCTCCTTGGCCTTGCCCGACTCGTCCTGGGCCACGGCGATGAGGGCGGGCACGCCGCCGCCGGCGTCGAACTCCCGCCGCACGAGGTGGCCGGGGCCCTTGGGGGCGACCATGGCCACGTCGACCCCCGCCGGGGGCTTGATGAGGCCAAAGCGGATGTTGAACCCGTGGGCGAAGAAGAGGGCGTCGCCGTCGACCAGCTGGCCGGCGATCTCGGCCTCGTAGACCCTCTGTTGCTCGGTGTCGGGCAGCAACATCATGACCAGGTCGGCTTCCCCGGCGGCCTGGGCGATGGTCGTCACCCGCAGGCCGGCGGCCTCGGCCTTGGCCCACGACGAGGATCCCTCCCGCAGGCCGACGCGCACGTCCACCCCCGAGTCCTGGAGGTTGCGGGCGTGGGCGTGGCCCTGGGATCCGTAGCCGATGACCGCCACCTTGCGGGAGGCGATGAGGCCGGCGTCGGCGTCCTTCTCGTAGTAGGCGGTGGCCATGGGGGATCTCCTTGAGTTCTTTCGGACTAACCGACGCGGCCGAGGCTACGCAGGCGCGGCACCTGCCGCTCCAGCTTGGGAAGGGCGATACGGCCGGTGCGCTGGAGCTCGACGATGCCGTAGGCCCGCATGAGGTCCTCGAAGTCGTCCAGCTTGGACGGGGGGCCGGCCAGCTCGACGGTGAGCTCGCCGTGGCCCACGTCGACGATGCGGCCCTGGAAGACCTGGACCAGCTCGATGACCTGGCCTCGCGTCCCGCTCTCGGCCCGGACGGTGAGGATCATCAGCTCCCGCTCGACGGAGTCGTCGGGGTGCAGCTCGGTGATCTTGACCACGTTGATGAGCTTGAACAGCTGCTTGGTGATCTGTTCCAGCGGGGCCGACTCGACGTCGACCACGATCGTGAGGCGGCTGAAGCGCTCGTCGTCGGTGGGGGCCACGGCCAGGGAGAAGATGTTGAACCCGCGGCGGGCGAACAGCCCCGCCACCCGGGCCAGAACCCCCGCTTTGTTCTCGACGACGACCGACAGGATGTGGTGTGCAGGCGCGGCCATGGCTCAGTGCCCCCCCGGTCCCTGCTCGGGGCCGAGGATGATGTCGTCGTTCGACATCCCGGCCGGGACCATCGGGTACACCTTCTCCTCGGAGTCGACCCGGAAGTCGATGACGACGGGCCGGTCGTCGATGGAGTTGGCCTTCTCGATGGCGGGGATGACCTCGTCGGGGTGCTCGACCCGCAGGCCCACGCAGCCCATGGCCTCGGCCCACATCTTGTAGTCGGGCAGGTCGGGCGACAGGTAGACCTCGCTGTAGCGCTCCTCGTAGAACAGCTCCTGCCACTGACGGACCATGCCCAGGTAGGCGTTGTTGAGGATGGCGACCTTGATGGGGATGCGCTCGGAGGTGGCGGTGACCAGCTCCTGGGCCGTCATCTGGAAGCAGCCGTCGCCGTCGACGGCCCAGACCGTCTTGCCCGGCTGGCCGACCTTGGCCCCGATGGCAGCAGGGACGGCGAATCCCATCGTGCCCAGTCCGCCCGAGTTGATCCACGAGTTGGGTCGGTCGAACTTCCAGATCTGGCTCGACCACATCTGGTGCTGGCCCACGCCCGAGCACAGGATGGTGTCCTCGGGGGTGTTCTGGCGCAGCGTGTCGATGCAGAACTGGGGCTTGAGCTTGTCCTCGTCGTCCCAGCCCTGCTCGTAGTGGATCGGGTGCTTGGCCCGCCACTCGTCGAGCTGGCGATGCCACTCCGAGCGGTCGGGCTGGCTCTCGTGCCCGCCCTGCTCGCGAAGCACCTTGATCAGTTCCTCGATGACCAGCCTGACGTCGCCCACGATCGGCACGTCGGCCCGGCGGACCTTGCCCAGCTCGGCGGGGTCGATGTCGACGTGGATGATCTTGGCGTGGGGAGCGAAGGCGGAGACCTTGCCCGTCACCCGGTCGTCGAAGCGGGCGCCCAGGGTGATGAGCAGGTCGGCCTGCTGCATGGACGTGACGGCCGTGTAGTTGCCGTGCATGCCCGGCATGCCCAGGCACAGCGGGTGGGAGTCGGGGAAGCAGCCCCGGGCCATGAGGGTGGTGACCACGTGGACGTCGAGCAGGGTGGCCAGCTCGTGCAGGGCCTCGGAGGCGCCCGCCCGGACGATTCCCCCGCCGGCGTAGATGATGGGCTTGCGCGACTCGGCGATGAGCTTGGCCGCCTCCCGGATCATCCGGGGGTGGCCGCGGGTGGTGGGCTTGTAGCCGGGCAGGTCGACCGAGTCGGGCCAGTACCAGTCCATGGCCGACCGGGGGTTTTTGGGGTCGACGATGTCCTTGGGGATGTCGATGAGGACGGGGCCGGGCCGGCCCGTGGTGGCGATGTGGAACGCCTCCCGGACGACGCGGGGGATGTCCTGGGCCGACGTGATGAGCTCGTTGTGCTTGGTGATCGAGCGGGTGATGCCGATCGTGTCGCACTCCTGGAAGGCGTCGGTGCCGATGGCCACGCTCGGGACCTGCCCGGTGATGACCACCATCGGGACCGAGTCCATCATGGCGTCGCATAGCGGGGTGACGATGTTGGTGGCGGCGGGACCGCTGGTCACCATGGCCACGCCCGGGCGGCCGGTGGCGTGGGCGAACCCCTCGGCCATGTGACCGGCGCCCTGCTCGTGGCGCACGAGGATGTGGCGGATGGGCGAGTCGATGATCGGGTCGTAGACGGGGAGGATGGCCCCGCCGGGCAGGCCGAACATAACCTCGACCCCCTCCATTTCCAGGCTGCGGATGAGGGCCTGGCCCCCGTTGAGCTTCATCGCTCGTCCTTCTCCTCAGGTTTCGTGGATCGGTTCGGGAAACAAAAAGACCTCCCGGCTGGGAGGTCGAAGCGCACGCGCGTAGTGGGCGCGTGCGTCAGGTGATGAGTACGAGGACGCTCGTGCATGCCATATCGCCGCCCAGTGTGGCATGTCCCTGCCCCGGGCGGCAAACGGTCGTAGACTGCGGGCGAGGGCGGCCGGGAAGGAACAAGAACCCTCGTGAAGACCAGCAGGTGGTTGGTGGCGGCCCTCGTAGGCGTCAGCCTCGTCGCGTCGGCGTGCTCGGGGGGCGGCGGCAGCGCCGACGACGACCCCACCGAGGGCGACCTCGTCGACGGGGAGCGCCTCGTCAGCTTCGCTGGCACGGGCGGGCTGACGCTCGGGGGCACCCTCGGCGTGCCCGACAACCTGTCCGGCACGGCGCCTGCGGTGTTGATCGTCCCCACGATCGCCCCCACCACCGACCGGGACGGCTTCCAGCACAACACCATGCCCGACCTCCTCTACGAGGACCTGGCCGACGCGTTCCGGCAGGCCGGCATGGTGACGCTGCGCTATGACCGCCGGGGCATCGGCGCCAGCCGCCTGGAGTCGAGCAGCAAGAAGCCCAACTACGACCAGATGGTGGGCGACGCGGCGGGGGCGGTGAAGTTCCTCACCACCCGCAAGGAGGTCGGCAACAACCCCATCGCCGTCGTCGGCCACGACATCGGCGGCTGGTCGGCCATGAAGGTGGCAGCGACCGAGCCCCGGGTGAAGAGCCTGGCCCTGGTCTCGACGCCGGGCCGTCCCCTGGTCGACATCTACGCCGACGGGTTCAGGGCCGTCTACGGCCAGGCCTCCGCCGATCGGTTCCGGGCCAGCGTGGCTGAGCTGGTCCAGAACGGGAAGCTGCCCGGTCCCGAAGAGATCTCGCCCCAGCACCAGGGCGTGCTGGGACAGGGCCAGGATGAGTGGCTGAAAGGTATGTTCGCCGCCGCCCCGCTGACCGACGCGGGCAAGGTCAAGGTGCCCACGCTGGTGACGGTCGGCGGCCTGTCGACCACGGTGACAAAGGTCGACGCCGACCTGATCAGCCAGGCCATCGGACCGTCGGCCCAGGTCGTGACGTTCGCCGACGACGCCACCACGCTGCGGCCGCCGCAGCCCGACACGTCACCGATCCCGTTCAACCCCGCTGACGAGAGCACCCACACGTTCGGCGCCCGGCCGGTGGTGTTCGTGCCTCGTGACGCGGCCGCCGTGGGGCAGATCACCACGTTCATCCAGTCCAGCCTCAAGGCCGCCAAGGCGTAGGCCCGGAGAAGGAACGCACCCCTTATGAAGATCTGCAGGTGGTTGGTGGCGGCCCTTGTGGGTGTCAGCCTGGTCGCGTCGGCGTGCTCGGGCGGCGGCGGCAGCGCCGACGACGACCCCACCGAAGGTGACCTCGTCGACGGGGAGCGCCTCGTCAGCTTCAGCGGGGCCAACGGCCTCAAGCTGGCCGGCACCCTGGGCGTTCCCCAGGACGCCCGCAACGCTCCGGGGGTGCTCATTCTCTCCAGCGTCGGTCCCACCACCGACCGCGACGGCATCCAGGACGCCACCGGCGGTGACCAGGTCTACAAGGACATCAGCCACGCCTTCAACGCCGCCGGCATGGTCACGCTGCGCTACGACCGCCGTGGCATCGGCGCCAGCAAGCTCGAGTCGGGCACCGACCCCCTCTACGAGGACATGATCGAGGACGCCCGGGGCGCGTTGAACTTCCTGGCCCAGCGGCGCGAGGTCGGGTCGGCGGCGGTCGCCGTCGTCGGCCACGACATCGGCGGGTGGATGGCGCTGCGGGTGGCCGCCAGCGACGACAAGGTGAAGGCCGTGACCCTGCTGTCCACGCCGAGCCGCAAGCTCGTCGACGTCCACGCCGAGAGCTTCCGCCAGACCCACGGCCAGACGTCGGCCGACCGGTTCCGGTCCGAGGTCGACATCCTGCTGTCGACCGGCACGCTGCCGGGCCCCGAACAGATGGCGTCCGAGCACCAGAGCGTCCTCGGCCAGGGCCAGGACCAGCTGCTGAAGGGGCTGTTCGAGGCCGACCCGCTGGCCGACGCGGGACGGGTCAAGGTGCCCGTCCTGGTGACGGCAGGCGCCCTCGGCACCGGCGTGCTTCCGACCGATGCCGAGCAGATGACCCGGGCCATCGGGCCGTCGGCCCAGTTGAGCGTCTTCCCCAACCTGGGCCAGACGCTGCGCGACCTGCCCGCCGACCCCGGCTCGATCCGCTTCGACCCCGCCGACGAGTCGACCCACGTGTTCGGCGCCCGCCCCGTGATCGGCGTCAAGCGGGACACGGCGGCGGTGGAGAAGGTGACGAGCTTCCTCTCGACCACCCTGAAGGCGGCCAAGGCCTAATCCTGGCCCCCGCGGTCAACCAGATCGAGGGCTGCAGCTAGGGCTGGGTGATCGCTCCCTGGTCGGCGCCGGTGACGAGGCGGGCGTACTTGGCCAGCACGCCCGTGGTGTACCGGGGATCGGGGAGCTTCCAGCCCCGGCCGCGTTCGGCCAAGGTGGCGGCGTCGACGGAGAAGTCGATGGTGCGGGCCTCGGCGTCGATGGTGATGCGGTCGCCGTCGGCCACGAAGGCGATGGGCCCCCCGTCGACCGCCTCGGGCGCCACGTGGCCCACGCACAGGCCGTGGGTGCCGCCCGAGAACCGGCCGTCGGTGATCAGGGCGGTGTCGGCGCCCCGGCCCGCCCCCTTCATGGCGCCGGTGACGGCCAGCATCTCCTTCATGCCAGGGCCGCCCTTGGGGCCCTCGTAGCGGATGACGACCACGTCGCCGGGCTGGATGCGCCCGGCCAGGATCGCCTCCATGGCGTGCTCCTCGCCCTCGAACACCCGGGCCGTACCCTCGAAGCGGAGCTGGTCGAGGCCGGCGATCTTCACCACCGCCCCGTTGGGGGCCAGCGAGCCCCGCAGTACGGCGATGCCCCCGTCGGCGTGGATGGGATCGGTCAGAGGGTGGACGACCGACCCATCGGGGCCGGGCGGGTCGAGAGCGGCCAGGTTCTCGGCCACCGTGCGCCCGGTGACGGTGAGGCAGTCGCCGTCCAGCAGACCCGCCTCCAGCAGCTCCTTCATCACGACGGGCACGCCCCCGACGGCGTCGAGGTCGGTCATGTGGTAGCGGCCGTGGGGCTTGGTGTCGGCGATGTGGGGCACGCGCCGGCCGATGCGGTTGAAGTCCTCCAGCTCGAGCTCGACCCGGGCCTCGTTGGCGATGGCGAGGAGGTGGAGGACGGCGTTGGTCGACCCGCCCACCGCGTTGACCACCGCGATGGCGTTGTGGAAGGCGGCCTCGGTGAGGATATGGCGGGGGCGGATACCGGCCTCGAAGAGGCGGACGACGGCCTGGCCCGAGGCGTAGGCGTAGTCGTCACGGCGGCGGTCGACGGCGGGCGGCGAGGCCGATCCGGGCAGGCTCATGCCCAACGCCTCGCCCACCGAGGCCATGGTGTTGGCGGTGAACATGCCCGCGCACGACCCCACTGTCGGGCAGGCGTTGCGCTCGATGACGCCCAGCTCCTCGGGGCTGAGGCGGCCGGCGGCCTGGGCGCCCACCGCCTCGAACACGCTGACGATGTCGAGAGCTTCGCCCTTGGCGCCTCGTCCGGGCAGGATGCTGCCGCCGTAGAGGAACACGCTGGGAACGTTGAGCCGGGCGGCCGCCATGAGCATGCCCGGCAGGGACTTGTCGCAGCCCGCGAACGTGACCAGGGCGTCCATGCGCTCGGCGTGCATCACGCACTCGACCGAGTCGGCGATGACCTCGCGGCTGACCAGCGAGGCCCGCATGCCCTCATGGCCCATGGAGATGCCGTCGGACACGGCGATGGTCACGAACTCGATGGGGAAGCCTCCCGCCGCCCGCACGCCCTCCTTCGACCGCTTGGCCAGGCGGTCGAGGGGCATGTTGCACGGAGTGACCTCGTTCCAGCTGCTGGCCACGCCCACCTGGGGCTTGTCCCAGTCGTCGTCGGTCATGCCGACGGCCCGCAGCATGGCCCGGGCGGGGGCGCGGGCGAAGCCGTCGGTGACGTCCCGGCTCCGGCGTTCGATGGGGGGGCGGTCGTGGTCAGCCATGGCGGCGATGCTGGCACCCCCTGGCCCTCTCCGCCACATGGTTGCTCGCCGGTGCGGTAACGGCATGGGTCGTCCGTAGACTGGATCCCGGGCGGGTCGTCCGCCGCGTCCAGAGAGGTGCCCATGTTCACACTGCAGGTGTGGTTGGCCCCCGTCCGCAACGCCGCCTGGGTCCTGGCCCAGTGCGGTCACTCCTAAGCCCCGCCGATGGACCTCACCCAGGTCGTCGCCGACGAGCTCGACGCCGTACGGCGCCGCTCCCTCGACCTCCTCGCCCCCCTCGCCGACGACGACCTGATCCGCCAGGTCTCGCCCATCATGTCCCCGCTGGTATGGGACCTGGCCCACGTCGGCAACTACGAGGAGCTCTGGCTCCTCCGAACCGCACATGGAGCGCCCCCGATCGACGCGACCCTCGACTCGATGTACGACGCCTTCCGCCACCCCCGGAAGAACCGTCCCTCCCTTCCCCTCCTCGGGCCCCCGGCCGCCCGCCGCTACATCGCCGACGTGCGGGGCCGAGTCCTCGACGCTCTGGAGCAGCGGCCGCCCGACGGGGACGGCGCCGCCCCACTGCTGCGGGACGGGTTCGTGTACGGCATGGTCATCCAGCACGAGCACCAGCACGACGAGACGATGCTGGCCACCCTCCAGCTCCTGGGCGAGGACGGCCACCGTCCCGTGGGCGAAGAGCCGCCGGCTGCTGCCGCCGGGCACTCGTTCCCGGCCGGCGAGGTCCTCGTGCCCGCCGGCGAGTTCGTGATGGGCACGGACACCGAGCCCTGGGCCTACGACAACGAAGGGCCGGCCCACGTGGTCGACCTGCCCGCCTTCTGGATCGACGCCGGCCCCGTCACCAACCGGGCCTACCTGGAGTTCGTCGAGGACGGCGGCTATGCCGACCCCCGGTGGTGGGACGACGAGGGTTGGGCGTGGCGCACCGAGCAGGACGTCGGCTACCCGCAGTTCTGGCAGCCGGCCGGTTCGGACAGCTGGTGCCGCGTGCGCTTCGGGTGGCGGGAGGACCTGCCCCTCGACGAGGCCGTCCAGCACGTGTGCTGGCACGAGGCGACGGCGTACGCCCGCTGGGCGGGCAAGCGGCTCCCCACCGAGGCGGAGTGGGAGAAGGCGGCATCGTGGGGGCCGGACGGCGTGAAGCGGCGCTTCCCGTGGGGCCACGAAGTGCCCACCGCCGAGCGGGCCAACCTCGGCCAGGACTGCTGGCGCCCCGCGCCGGTAGGCGCCTATCCGGCGGGTGCCAGCGCGTGGGGCGTCCACCAGCTGCTGGGCGACGTGTGGGAGTGGACGGCGTCGGAGTTCGAGCCATACCCGGGCTTCGTCTCCTTCCCCTATCGCGAGTACTCCGAGGTGTTCTTCGGCGCCGGCTACAAGGTCCTGCGAGGTGGATCGTGGGCGACCCACCCGACCGCCGTGCGCTCGACGTTCCGCAACTGGGACCTCGCTATCCGCCGCCAGATCTTCGCCGGCTTCCGCTGCGCCCGGGACGCGTGAGCGTGCTTCCCGGGACCGGCCGCACGATCAAGCCCCGCCTCGAAATCTTCCTCACCAAGGACGACCTTCGAGCCGCCCTCGAGGAGGACGTGCGCCGCGGCCTCACGTCCGATCCCAAGGACCTGCCGCCGAAGCACTTCTACGACGACCGGGGCTCGGCCCTGTTCGACCGCATCACCCGCCTCCCCGAGTACTACCTGACCAGGGCCGAGCGGTGGATCCTCAACGAGTACCGCCACGGCATCCCTCGCCTGACCGAGGCCGACACCATCGTCGAGCTGGGCTCGGGCACGTCGGAGAAGACCCGGCTGCTGCTCGACGCCTTCGTCGACCGGCGCCAGCTGCGCCGCTTCGTCCCCTTCGACGTGAGCGAGCAGACCCTGCGCCGGGCGGCTGCGGCGGTGGCCGAGGAGTACCCGGGCGTGGAGGTGCTGGCCCTGGTCGGGGACTTCGAGCACCACCTGTCCGAGCTGCCCGAAGCAGGCCGCCGCCTCGTGGCCTTCCTGGGCAGCACGATCGGCAATTTCGCCCCAGCCGCCCGGGCCGAGTTCCTCGCCACTCTCGCGGGGGCCATGGACACGGGCGACAGCCTGCTCCTCGGCACCGACCTGGTGAAGTCCCCCGCACGCCTGGTGGCCGCCTACGACGATTCCGACGGGGTGACCGCCGAGTTCAACCGAAACGTGCTGCGGGTGGTCAACCGTGAGCTCCAGGGCGACTTCCGCCCCGAGCGGTTCGGCCACGTTGCCCGCTTCGACGAGGCCGAGGAGTGGATCGAGATGCGGCTGCGCTCCGACGCCGACCAGGAGGTGGAGGTCGAGGCCCTCGACCTGGGCGTGGACTTCGGCGACGGTGAGGAGATGCGCACCGAGATCAGCGCCAAGTTCCGCCGGGACCGGGTGGAGGACGAGCTGGCCGCCGCCGGGTTCGCCCTGGCCCGGTGGTGGACCGACGAGAACGGCGACTTCGCCCTCTCGCTCTCGTTCAAGGAATAGCCCCGCACGCGCCGAGGGCCGGCGGTTGCCGGCCCTCGGATCACATCGGTTGGCGGAACCAGCCGGCTACTGGTGCTGGGTCTGCGACTGAGTCTGGCTCGTGGAGCCGTGGAACACGATCTGCGACGGCGGCGTCGAGATGTTGATGTTGTTGCCCTCGACCGTGTTCGAGTTCACGTTGTCCCCGCCCGTGAGCGTGTTCGTGTTGTTCGAAATGTTGCTGTTCACGTTGTTGTTCGTGTTCGAGTTCACGTTGTTGTTCACGTTCCCGTCACCCGGGTCGGTCGGGCTCGGCGCCTGGGTCGTGGAGGTCGTGGACGTGCTGCTCGTCGACGTGGACGAGGTGGAGGAGGTCGACGAGGTCGAGCTCGTGGACGAGGAGGACGTCGACGAGGTGGAGGAGGTCGAGCTCGTGGACGAGGAGGACGTCGACGATGAGCTCGTCGAGGAGCTCGTGGTGGTCACGTTCACGTCGGGACCGGTCGCCTCGCACACCGACTGGGCCAGGATGATGTTGATCCCGAGCAGCGAGAGACGCACCGCGTTCACCGTGATCGAGGCCGTGCCCGGGTTGTTGTTGACGATCTGCTCGTTGAGCGTGAGCGTCAGGATCTGGCCGAGAGGCAGGATCCCAGGCACGCCCACGACCGTGTTCGGAGCCGGGTTGGTCGGGAGGCCGGGGATGCCGGACCCGATGATCTCGGTGCTGCCGACCGCACCGTTGCCGTCGGCCCGGCACGCGCTGCGCACCACACCGAGGGGCGCCCCGCCGATCACGACGTTGGCCACCGCCGCGGAGCTCTCGGCGAAGCCGAGGTGGTTGTCGCCGAGGACGTTCCCGCCCCGGGTGCAGGCGTCGAGCAGGCCCACGCTGAGCAGCACCGGAAGCCCCAGCGGCGGGACGATGCTCCCCGAGGGGCACGCCACGCCCGAGGGCAGGAAGCCGGAGCCGATCGGGCCGTAACCGTCCTGGGCCGCGGCCTGACTGGCGGAGCCGCTCACCGTGGCCGTCGGGGTGCCGCCGATCGAGAGGGCGGTGGCCGAGCCGGAGACCTCGGTCACGTCGGCCTCGGCCGGGCTGCCCATCGTCACGATGCCGGCCAGGCCGAGCACGAGCGTGGCGACCACGAACGCAGGGGACCTGTACCAGCGCCTGTTAGCGGTTGTCATCTGGAGAAACCTCCGATAGTCGAACCGGCCGACGCAAGCACGTCACGGAACCGGGAAAAGGGTCGGCTCGGCATCTGGCTCAACCGTTCCGCCGAAGGACCTTGTTGGTGGCGCTCACGAACAGGGACACGGCCGCCCCGACGATCGCTCGTCCGACCTCGGCCGGGCCCCATCGCACGGGCACGTCGAGGCGATAGGAACCTGCGGCCGCAGCGGCCGGACTGCGTCCCATGATCATCATCAGCATTCCGATCACCAGGCTGACGCCTGACATGGCACCCAGCGGCTCCAGTGCCGACCACCCGGTGCGGGCCAGGGCGCCCGTGTGAACTACTGCGCCGGACTGGTGCTGTGCCTGCTGCTGATGCTGGTCCTGGCCCTGCGTCAGGAACACGATCTGAGCAGGCGGGGTGGTGATGTTGATGTTGTTCCCGCCGACCGTGTTGGTGTTCACGTTGTTTCCACCCGTAAGGGTGTTCGTGTTGTTGGAGACGTTGTTGTTGACGTTGTTGTTTGGGTTGTTGTTGACGCTGTTGTTCGGGTTGTTGTTGACGTTGTTGTTGGTGTTGTCACCGCCACCGCCACCGCCACCGCCGCCCCCGCCAGTGGTGGTGGAAGTCGTCGTCGAGGCGCCGGGGCCGGACGTCGGCGGTGTGGTCGAGCTGGTGGTCGTCACGTTCACGTCGGGGCCGGTGGCCTCGCACGAGGACTGACTGAGAACGATGTTGATGCCCAGGAGGGTGAGCCGTACGGCGTTGACGGTGATCGAGGCCGTTCCCGGGGTGTTGATCACCACCTGCTCGTTGAGCGTGAGGGTGAGGATCTGGCCCAGCGGAAGGATGCCGGGCACGCCCACGACCGTGTTGGGCGCCGGGTTGGTGGGGAGACCGGGGATGCCGGAGCCGATGATCTCGCTGCTTCCTACTGCGCCGTTCCCGTCAGCCCGGCACGCGCTGCGGACCACGCCGAGCGGCGCTCCGCCGATAACGACGTTGGCGACCGCCGCCGAGCTCTCGGCGAAGCCGAGGTGGTTGTCACCGGTGAGATCGGCGCCCCTGGTGCAGGCATCGAGCAGACCGAGGCTGAGCAGCACGGGGAGGTTCAGCGGCGCCGCGGTGCTGCCGCTGGGACAGGAGACGCCCGACGGCAGGAACCCGGAGCCAATCGGCCCGTAACCGTCCTGCGCCGCAGCCTGGGAGGCCGCCCCGCTGACACTGGCGGTGGCGGTGCCACCGATCGAAAGCGCGGTGGCGGAACCGGACACGGCGGTGACGTCGGCCGCCGCGGGCGAACCCGTGGCTACCAGACCCACGAGACCGACGACCACCATCGTGGAAGCCACGACAGGGGACCTCAGCCATCGCCGACGAGTCGTCCTCATTGGCTTCTCCCTTTCCCCGGCACTCCCGCGATGCCCGACCCGCCGCCCAGCGGACGCCGAACGGTAGCCGATCCCAGCCGGGCGATGCCACTATTCGCGAGGGCCACACTAATGGACACGAGCAACAAGAGCACCAGAAATCTCGGGAATTACCCGCCGTCTGGCGCTCCGGGGGTCCGCTGCTCGACTCGGTAGGACCAGAGCTCGCTGCCGGTGGCCACCGGGCTCCCTTCCCGCTGCTGGGTGTGGCCGTGCTGGAACGCCCGCGACTCCATCCACGCCGCGAACGATTCCTCGTCCCGCCAGCGGGTGTAGACGAGCCACGTGGTGCGGTCGTCGGTGGGGCGCAGGAGCTGGAACTCCTCGAACCCGTCGGCCTGGTCCACCTCGCCGGCCCGGGCCGCGAACCGCCCGGCCAACTCGTCGGCCCGCTCGGTGGGCACCTCTATGGCATTGATCTTGACGACGGACATGCCGGCATTCTTCCCGGCCGCCGCCGATGCGGCCAGAAGGCCGCTCAGGTGGTCGGCGTGGGGTTGGCCGGGTAGGCCTCGACCCGCTCCCAGACCATGAACAGCATGCCGCCGAACAGGAGTGCGAAGGCCACCAGGCCCAGTACGAAGGGGTCGACACCGGTGCGGGCCAGTTGCTGGTGCTGCACGACCGACTTGACGGGCGTCCCCACCTT
>DASUXN010000317.1:0-7292 GCA_036377875.1 Acidimicrobiales bacterium | reverse complement strand
GCCGCCATCTTCGACCCCCGCTTCGATCCGGTGGAGCACGCCCGCGTGCTCAACGCCGCCGGCAGCGCCCACCGGGGCCTGGGCAATCGGATCAAGGCAGCCCAGCTGTTCGAGCAGGCAGCCGAGCTGTTCGAGGGCAAGGAGGGCCGGGAGCCGGAGCTGGCCGCCGCTCTGAACAACCTCGGCCTGGTCCGCACCGAGCAGGGTCAACTGGAAGCGGCGATCGAGGCCTTCGACCGGGCCGTCGTCCTGTTCGACACCACCACGCCCGACGGGCGCCGCGGCAAGGTCGCCACCCTCGCCAACCGGGGCCAGGCCCACTACGCCATGGGCACCGAGGAGGGGCTGGAGGCGGCGCTGGCCGACTACGAGGAGGCCAAGACCGACGTCGACCTGGAGGAGGCGCCGTACCACTACGGCCACCTCCAGCACAGCATGGGGGTGGCCTTCAGCGCCCTCGCCAACCGCAAGCCCGACGAACGCGACCGGCTCCTCGAGGAGGCGGCGGCCGCGTTCAAGGAGTCGCTGGTGGTGTTCACCCGCTCCACCATGCCGTACCAGTTCGCGCTGGCGAAGCACAACCTCGGCCTGGCTTACATGGGCCTCGGCGGCGAGGTCAACGCCCGGCGGGCGCTGGCCTGCTTCGAGGACACGGTCGGCATGCTCGACCCCCGCCTCCAGTCCGATTCCTGGCGCCAGGCCTACGCCAGCCTGGAGCGGGTGGAGAACGACCTGAAGGTCCGGCACCCGGGCATGACCCGGACGATCTCGTTCGTGGACCTCATGGCCTCGGTCAAGGCGGACGAGCGATACGCCCTGATGAGGGAACCGCTCTTCCACTACATGGCCCTGCCCGAGCCCCAGCGCAGCCAGTTCCTGACCGAGCTCGACCTGGCCATGGCCAAGCTCCCGCCGGAGAAGGCCAAGCCCATGATGGAGGACGAGCTGACGGTCCTCATCGAGCTGCCCAAGGACCGGCTCCAGGTGGGGCTCCAGGCCCGGCTGCGGGCGCACCGGGCGATCGCGGACGACGAGGTCTGCCTCGCCGCCGACACCGCCCTCGACCTGGCCATCGGCAATGCCCTGGGCGGTCCCCAGCGGATCCTCGTGCGCGACTACCTCGAAGATCATGGATGGATCCGGCCGTGAGCGCACCCGACGGCGCCATCAAGACCGCCACCGAGTTCGTCGACGCGGTGGTTTGGGGCGAGCACAACGTGGTCTGGCGCCTGATTGGCACCGAGGGCCGCACCGAGGTGCTCGAGGTGGCCACCAAGCGGGGGATGGACGAAGGCCTGGCGGCGCGGCTCAAAGCGGACACGTCCAGCCCCGCCGAAACCAACGAGTTCCTCGCCGACCTCGTCAACGGCCTGCGCTCGGAGCTGGCCGGCAACGACCTCGACAACGTCACCTTCGAGCTCGACGACTCCGAGACCACCGACGACCGGGCGGCGGTGAAGCTGCACGTCCCCCTGCACCCGTTGCTCGGTGGCACCCTGCCTATCGGCACCCTGTTCCTCGCCGTCGAAGCGGGCGAATGGAGGGTCGCCCGGCTCATTCCCCTGACGAGCAAGTGAGCCCGGGCCGCTTCCGCGCGAGAGTGGGGGCATGACCGAGGAGCCGGAGACGGCGGAACCGCAGGCACCCGAACCGGCCCAGCCCGAATCGCGCTCGGCCGTGCGGGCCCGGGCGGCGGCGGCCAACCCCACCTCGCCTCAGGCGGTGGGGCCCGACACCATCGAGAAGTACGGCCGCCAGATGCGCGTGTTCCCGGTGGCGGTGTCGTCGGAGGTCATGGCCCAGGCCTGGGCCAACAAGGAGTCCGCGCCCGGCGGGGCGGCGGTGGTCGTCGAGCACGAGATCAACCCCCGCGGTCTCCACGGCGCCCTGTGGGGCACCCCCCCGGCCGACACGCTGGCCTGCGCCATGGTGCTGCGGCCGTCGGTGTCGGTGGAGGAGTCGGAGATCACCTGGCTGGTCGGCGGCCTGGCCGCGGCCGAGGCGGCCGAGGCGATCACCGGCAAGGCCTACGCCACCTGGTGGCCCGACGCGGTGGTCGAGAAGGAGACGGGCGATCCTGTCGCCGCCGTCAAGGCCGAGATTCAGCTCGGGCCGGGCCAGATCAAGTCGGCGGTGGTGACCGTCCGCTTCGACCTCCTGCGCCTTGAGTGCGACCCCGAGACGGGCCGGGAGGCGCTGCTCGAGGCCCTGGTCAACGCCTTCGACAAGGTGGCCGAGCAGCTGGAGGAGGGTGCCGCCGGGGTTGCGACCGCCTTCGGCGACCGCTGCGGCATGCTCGAGAAGAGGGTGAAGGTGCGGCTGCGGCCCAAGGGCGAGACCCGGGGCATGGCCCGGCGGGTCGACCGGGCCGGGCGCCTCGAGGTCGAGTCGATGAGCGGCATGGTCGAGCGCATCGGCGTGAACCAGCTCATGGAGCTCGAAGTCGTCGAACGCCCCTCGGGGTAGGCTCCCGCCGGTTCGCAGCGCTTCCGCCCTTCTCGCCTGCCACTTCACCGGTCGCACGAGGTCTGTCATGCGGGGCGCGCCCGCAGAAGGAGGGGGAGGGTGTCGGTTCGGAGGCTACTTGGCGCGGGGTTGATCCTCGCCCTGGCGGCGACGGGGTGCAGCGGCGGCGACGATGACGACGACGACCGCTCCGGGCCCACGACGACCCGGTACCCACCGACCGTCCCCGTCAACAACGAGCAGTTGTCCGAGGGCCAGGGCGTGTGCGGGTTCGTGAACCAGGGCGAGGTGTCGGCGGCCGCGGGCTCGCCGGTCAACGCCGGTAGCGGGGTCCGCACCCAGACGTCCGAGCTGTGCCGCTGGACGCTGCGCTCGAGCGCGTCGCAGTTCGTGTCGCTGATCCTCGACCCGACGGGGCGCGAGGAGTACGACCGGTTCCGCAACGCGGCGTCGAGGACGGCTGAGAACCTTCCGGGGGTGGGCGATCAGGCGTTCATCAGCAACGACACCGCCTACGTCCTCAAAGGCGAGCGGCTGGTGATCCTCCAGGTCGCCACGTCGCAGCCGGTGGCGACCCGCAAGCAGGCCGCCACGCGGCTGGTGACGAGCGCCGCCGGCAAGCTCTGATCGCGGCCCGGCGCCGAAGGGTTCGGCGCCGGGTAAAGCATGTCGCTAGCGGCCGCCGCCACCACCGGCGTCGGGGCCGCGCAGCTGGCCACCCTCGCCGAGCGGGCCCTCGTCCTCACCCTGGAGGGCGTAGGGACGGGGCTGCTGGGTGCCTTCGCCCTGGAGGTCCTGCCCCTCGATCTGGTCCAACCGGTTGACGAGCTCCTGGGGACGCTCGGGGTCTACGCCGGTCTCGAAGTCGGGCCGGCGAGGGGCGTCGTCGGGCAAGAACGGGTTTTCTTCCTGGGATGACGACATCTGTCGCTCCTTGTGTCGGGGACATGGTCGTTTGTGCTGGTCAATGCGATCTCCCCGCAATCAGGGGTGCCCGAACCCCCCGACCGGAGCGGGCCCGCCAAGGGCTCGCCACGGGTCGGCCCTGTGGGAAGATGGCCGGGCGGCAAACGACAGGCCGGAAGGAGCGCGGGCATGAAGCTCGGAATCGTCGGCAAGGGGGGCGTGGGGAAGACCACGATCTCCGCCCTGATCGCCCAGGTCTACGCAGAGCAGGGCAAGAAGGTGCTGGCCATCGACACGGACTCGAATCCCAACCTGGCCATCAGCCTGGGCCTCGACCTGAAGGGCGCCGACGAGGTCCCCATCCTTCCCCGCCGCATGATCGTGGGCGGCGGCGACGGGGCCATGACCCCCTCCGAACTGATCGGGGAGTACGGGGTGATGACCCCGGCCAACGTGATGTTGATCCACGCCATGCGGATAACCCAGGCGGGGGCGGGCTGAACGTGCGGTAGCCACGCTGCCGTGCGCAGCATCCTGGGAGCCGCAATCGACCAAGAGGCCGACGTCACCCTGGTCGACATGGAGGCAGGCCTCGAGCACCTGAGCCGCTCGGGCGGAACGCTGGCCTACGCCGACGTGCTGCTGGTGGTCATGGAGCCGAGCCGCAAGTCGATCCTCACCGCCGGTCGCACGATCGTCCTGGCCAACGAGCTCGGCCTCCAGCGGGTCTACGGCGTGGGCAACAAGGCCCAGCCCGGCGACGAGGAGTTCTTCCGCGAGGTGTGCGCCGAGTACGACGTGCCCCTCGCCGGCATCGTTCCCGAGAACGAGGACGTGGCCGAGGCCGACCGGTCGGGCCAGATCCTCGGCGAGGGCCAGGGCGACCCGGTCAAGGAGGCGGTGCGCCGCATCGTCGGCTTCGTGGACGACGCCCTCGTCAGCACGTAGCTGGGACCTCATCTAGAGAACCTGGGCTCTGAGTCTTTCGCTCTATAGGTTCGCGACATACAATGCGCTCAGGTGCCAGCGAGTGCTGGCGCGAACGGAGGGCAGCTTCATGAATTGGTGGTGGCTGGTCGCCGACATCCTGCTCATCGCGGTGGTGGCGCCGACTGTTGTCTACTTCCTGAACAAGGTGTACCGGCCGGTGCAGGAGATCCAGGCCTACGCCCACGACATCCTCGAGCACGGCGTGCTGCTCACCGGCACGTTGGATGCGGTGCCCAAGCTGGGCCGCACGCGGGAGCTCACCTCCCAGGCGCGCGACGCAGCCGGCCGCTACGTGTCGGCCCTCGCCCGCCTGGTTTAGTACCGCCGGTTTGGGCCTCCGTGGCCCGCGCAGTGTTCGCAGTTTCCCGGTGAGGTGCGCCTTGGCCGGGCCGAGTAGACCAGAACATGGAGGATCCCGTGGGGATTGAGTCGATTCTTCTCTTCATCGGGCTGGCGGTGGCGGTGGCCACCATCGCCCTCTACCTCATCGTCGTCGCCGCCATGCTGCGCGACGTGAGCTTCACCGTGGGCACCGTGCTCGTGGGCGTGCGGTCCATCGCCCTCCAGACCCAGCCGATCGGCTCCGTACTGCGCGACATCGTGCGCGACGTGCAGACCATCGACGACGCCCTCGACGGCCTGCTCGTCCGGGCCGAGGAGGCGGAGGAGGCCCGCGAGGTTCGCGCCGGCTAGCTTCCGTCACGGAGAGTGATGACGATGGCCCCCTTCGGGGGGCCTTCGTCGCGTCCAGCTTCCCGGTTTCGCGCGCTCCGAGGTCAAAATCCCCCACTCCGGGTGTTGATCCGCTGGCAGGCCATGCAATACAGTGCCGTCGAAACGTGCTAGAGGTACGGGCCCACACGACCCCGCACACGCTGCAGCTCTACGTCGCCCCACTCGCAGGTCTCGCGCCAGGTCCAACCACTTAGGGGGGAGAGTAATGATGCAGCGGTGGAGGTCGGCCAGCAGCCAAGCTGGTCAGGCCACGTTTTCGCTGATCCTCGTCGTCGTCGTCGTTGCGATCGCAGTTGTACTGCTGTACCGCACGGCGTGGACGGCCGACAGCATCAACAAGAAGGCCGGAACCATCGCGAGCACGGCCGGTGGCATCAACACCGCCACCGAGGCAGTGCTCAAGCTGGACCGCACCAACAACCTGGCGGCGTCGATCCTCGACACGGCCGAGCCGCTCGAGGGCCAGCTGAACGAGGTCATCCGCCTCGCTCAGTCCATCGACGGCCTCGCCTCGTCGATCAACGGCACGGCGGGCACCATCAACGGCACCGCCAAGGGGATCAACGGCTCGGCGGCCACGATCCTGGGCACGGCGCGGTCGATCAACGACGGCGTCGCACAGATCAACACGAACCTGGACACGACCCTCGAGCTTGCGGCCGAGATCAAGTCGGACACCGGGAACATCCTCGGTCAGGCAGACACGGCGAACCACTTCGCCTCCTGCATCAACCGTGGCCTGCTTTCGTCCACCGGCAACACCGCCTGCTAGGGGGGATTGACCAATGACCATGACAATGGGACGGAACACGGAGCTGCGCAGCGCTCCGCGGGTCCGTCAAGGAGATGACCAGGCGACCTTCCTCTCCCGGTGGCTCCGGGTGTGGGTCATCCTGCTCACCGTCGTCGTGCTGGTGGTGGTGGTGTACCTCATCATCATCACCAACACGCTGGCCTCGATCAACGGCAACCTGGCCACCGCCGACCGGGCGGTGACGGGAGCGGGTGGCAACACCCAGACGCTGCCGGCGCAGGTCGACAGGATCAACGGCGCTCTCGCCGCCATCGACCCCGCCCTCAAGCCGATCCCCGGCCAGGCCGACCAGATCATCGCCAACCTGACGTCCATCAACGACAAGCTCACCACCGTCGACGGGTCCCTCAAGGACACGTCCTCGGTCCTGGTGACGGTGCTCGGCCAGGTCAACAGCATTCGTGACCTGCTGATCGACGCCGACGACCCGCCCGACCGCCTCGGCGTCCAGAACATCCACCGGCGTGTGACCGCCATCAACGGCCGGGGCTCACCGGTCCAAGGTGTGGCCGCCGGCGGCGGTGGCTGTGGCGAGTTCTGCACCGGTGAGAACCTGCACACCGCCGAAGCCGACGCGTCGAACATCCTCGCCGGCCTGGTGTCGGTGAACGGTCACCTGAACTCCATCTGCAACTCGACGGTGGCCAGCGCAGTGACCGGAGGCAACTGCTGATGACCTTCGACTTCACTCGCCGTCCACGAGGCGAGCGGGGGATCGTCGGGCTCAACCTCGTCCTGGTGATCGCCTTCGCCCTGTACGCGGTGATCATGCTCAGTCGCACGACCCTTGCGGCCAAGCAGATCGACGACAGGGTGAGGGTGATCGTCACCGAGGTCGGCCCCGGGTCCAACGTGTCCCGCCTCGACGAGACGCAGAAGCTCAACACCATCGGCCAGACGGCGGAGGACATCCTCCGGGCAGCTCAGCCGCTGTCGGGCCAGGCGCAGACGATCATCGACGTGTCGGGGTCCATCGACAACACCGTCTCGGGCATCCTCGGCAACGCCAACGAGATCAACGCCACCGTCAAGAGCATCAACTCGACGGCGGCGGCACTGCTCCCGGTGGTGAGCAGGATCCACGGTGACGAGTCGCTCGACACGATCACCGGCGGTGTCGCAGCCATCAACAAGCGGGCCGAGACCGCCACTCCGGTGGTCAGCGGCATCTCCAACGACCTCGGGGCCGTCTTCGGCCACGTCGGTCTGGGAGGCACCGGCGGCCACGGCTCGGCCGGCCTCGACACCATCCACAACGACGTCAACTCGATCAACTGTGCGCTGACCGACCCCAGCGGTGGCCTCCTCGGCACCGTCGGGGGCCTGCTGAACACCATCCTCGGTGGTCTGCAGGGAGCGCCTCCGGGCTGCAACCTGTTCT
>DASUXN010000316.1:0-3525 GCA_036377875.1 Acidimicrobiales bacterium | reverse complement strand
GTCGGCCTCGTACGTGGGTGTGTAGTCCTGGCGGGGCCAGTTCCGCCCCCGGCGGATCCACACGCTGGGCAGCCGTGCGGCATGGGCTGCGCCGACGTCGGCGAAGGGCGCGTCGCCGATCAACCAGGCGCTCTCGAGCGGCACGCCGCAGCGCTCGGCGGCGATCTCGAGCAGCCTCGCGTCGGGCTTGCGGCACCCCTCGACCGACGAGATGCACCATGTGTCGACGAGGCGGTCGAGCCCGGTGGCCAGGATCTTGTCCTCCTGAGCGGGCGATCCGTTGGTGACGACTGCGACCCTCCACCCCTCTACCCGCGCCCGCGCCAGCGCCGCCTCAACGTCCGGGTCGAGGGAGAACAGGTGGGGGAACGCCTTGTAGAAGTCGCGCTGGAGCTCGGCCGCCGGCAACCGCATTTCGAAGCGGTCCCGGACCGACGCGAAGAAGTCGGCCCGGTCGCGATAGCCGTCGTCGTCGTGCTCGATCAGCCAGGCGAGCGAGTCAACGGGCAGCTCCCGAGACTCGATGAACCGGCGGGCCCATGCCGCAAAGGCGCCGGCCCGGTCGAGGAGGGTGTCGTCTAGATCGCAGAGCAGGAGCAATCAGATGCACGCGTCCCCGTCCCAGGGCACGCCGTCGTAGGCGCCGTTCTGGTACGCGCCGAGCCTCCGTCTTCGCATCTGCAGCTCCGCCGCCAACCGTCGAGTCCGGACGCCCACCTGCTCGTCTCTCCGTCTGTTTCGCCGACGCGATCTGCCGCCAACGTTAGAGCACGGCCCGGCCCGGGCCTACCCTGGAACGGCATGGGGTTGTTCCGGCGACGCGCGCGGAACGAGGGTTGGGAGATCGTCGCCGAACACGCGACGAGGATGGTCATTCCCGGGTTCCTGACCCTGCCGGAGGCCCGATGCGCCATCCGGGAGATGGTCGAGGACGACGAGACGCTGAACGTCAGCACCGAGCGGGCCGACGCGATCCTCGACGAGGTCTGGCGGCGGCGCCTGCGCGAGCAGGAGTCGTGGCGAGGGCTGAGCGACGCCGACCGACTGGACGCCGCCTTTGCCGAGCTGGAGGCGGCCGGGATCGTGGCCCGCATGTCGTTCTCGTGCTGCGGGAGCTGCGGTGCCGGGGAAATCCACGACGAGGTTCCCGCCGGCGCCTCGCCGCGGGGCTACGTGTTCTTCCACCAGCAGGACGCCGACGGCCTCGCCGATCCCGATGCGAGCCTTTACCTCTCCTACGGCGCCTTCTCGGAGGCTTCGGCGAGCGAGGACGAGTACGAGCAGGAGGCGCTGGCCGTCGGTCGTTCCGTTCAGCAGTCGCTCGAGGCCAACGGACTGCGGGTCGACTGGGACGGCACCCACACCCGCCGCATCGGTGTGGTCAACCTCGACTGGCGGCGCCTCCTGCCGGCGTAGCGGTCAAAGCGCGTGGACCGTAGGGCTGAACGGGCCGTCAGCTGGGTACAGGGTGGTGCGCAGGAGGTTGCCATGCCGCTCCGTCGCCCCGTGCCCGCTCGCCTGATACTTCCCGCGATGGCGGCGATCCTGGTCGTCTCCCTGCCGGTATCACCGGCCCGGGCCGCCACTTCCGGCCCCTACGTGGCGATGGGCGACTCGTTCACGGCCGGCCCAATGATCCCGAACCAACTGCCCGATCCGTTGGGATGCTTCAGGTCGGACCAGAACTATCCCCATCTCGTAGCGAGCCACCAGGGCTTGTCCCTCCGGGACCGCAGCTGCAGCGGCGCCGCCACGCCCGACCTGAGCTCGCCCCAAGCGGTGTTCGGTGGGGTCAACCCGCCTCAACTCGATGCCCTCGACGGCGGGGTCGCCACGATCACGCTGCAGATCGGCGGAAACGACATGGGGTTCTCCGAGATCCTCCAGCGCTGTCTGGCCCTGTTGCCCGTGGGCACCCCCTGCCGGGACTTCTACACGCAGGGCGGCGTGGACGAACTCAGCCGGCGCATCTCGGCCACGGCCCCCAAGGTCGCTGCCGCGCTGGCCGAAGCGGCGCGGCGGTCACCCGACGCACGAATCTTCGTAGTCGGATATCCGGCGATCCTGCCCGAGGTACAGGCCGGTTGCTGGCCCGTGATGCCACTCACGCCCGGTGACGTCCCCTACCTGCGCGACAAGGAAAAGGAGCTCAACGCCATGCTCGCCGACCAGGCGGCGAGCGCCGGCGCCACCTACGTCGACACGTACGGGCCCAGCCTCGGCCACGACGCCTGCCAGCTCCCGGGCGTCCGGTGGGTCGAGCCGCTGGTTCCGCTGTCGCCCGCTGCGCCTGTCCATCCCAACGCCTTGGGGATGCGGGCCATGGCCGTGGTCCTGCGGGCCGCCATGGCGAGCTGAGAGCCGGCCGTCAGGCCCGGGGGTCGAAGCCCTCGGGCGCCAGCTCGAAGCCGGCGAAGTCGAAGCCGGGCGCGACGGTGCAGCCCACCAGCGTCCAGCCGTCCACGGGCTCGGCCGACTGCCACGCCCCGGCGGGTACGACGATCTGGGGACGCTCGCCGGCAGCCAGGTCGGTCCCGAGCCGGTGATCCTCGGCGGCCGCCCCACTCCCCGCTGAGCCGGCGCGAATCACGCTGAGGGCCAAGGGGCCTCCTGCGTAGTGGTGCCAGATCTCGGCGGCGTCGAGGCGGTGCCATGCCGACCGCTCCCCCGCCCGCAACAGAAAGTAGATGGCCGTGCCCGGGCTGCGGGCGCCATCGAGTGCCGCCGCCCGCCACGTTTCCCGGTACCAACCACCTTCGGGGTGGGGCGCCAGCTCGAGGAGGCGGATCAGGTCGTCGGCCTCCGCCATCAGTCGACGGGCGCCAGCTCCAGCACGACCGGCTCCTCTCCCGTCGGGTCGACCGGCGTGGTGACGTCCGCTACCAGGTCGCCCGACTCGACGCTGCCCGACCCCGACCGGTCGGCGTGGGCCCGCAGGGTGAAGGCCGAGCCCGGGTCGTCCACGTTCCCGGCGTCGAGGGTGAAGGGCAGCTCGAGCCCCTCGGGGGGCACCGAGACCAGTGGTAGCCCCACCTCGGCCAGCACGGGGCCGTCGGCGGGCTGCTGCACAGTCACCCTGACGACCGCCACTTCGGCGGGACCGGACGAGGGAGGAAAACGCACGGCCCCGGAGATCTGCATCCGGCGAGTCTACGAGAATGGCCCCATGGCCCCTCACGTGCCGCCCACCGGCCTGCCTGTCGAGGAGGTGGTGGAGGAGGTGGCGCGCGCCTTGGCCCTGCCCGGCGCCGGCGTGGTCCTGCGCGCGCCGCCGGGTGCAGGGAAGACGACGGTCGTGCCCCTTCGCCTGCTCGACGCGCCGTGGCTCGCCGAGGGCGGCGCAGGGAGGGTGGTCGTGCTCGAGCCGCGCCGGCTGGCCACCCGCGCCGCGGCAGCGCGCATGGCCGCATTACTCGGGGAGCCGGTCGGCGCGACGGTCGGGTACCGAACCCGTGACGATCGCCGGGTCGGCCCGTCCACCCGCATCGAGGTGGTCACCGAGGGCATCCTCACCCGCCGGCTGCA
>DASUXN010000315.1:0-5860 GCA_036377875.1 Acidimicrobiales bacterium | reverse complement strand
GGATCACGGGCATCTCGTGGGCCAGGCCCCGGATGTTCAGCTCCTCGAGGTTCTCACGCATGATCAGGGTGCTCTTCACCAGCAGCCCGCTCATGCCGATGGCGTCGGCCTTGACCTCCTGGGCCTTGGCCAGCATCTCGGCCAGGGCGACCTTGATGCCGAGGTTGTGCACCTCGTAGCCGTTGTTGGTGAGGATGATGTCGACCAGGTTCTTGCCGATGTCGTGGACGTCGCCCCTGACCGTGGCCAGCACGATCCGACCCTTGCCGCCCTGGTCGGACTTCTCCATGTGGGGCTCGAGGTGGGCCACCGCCGTCTTCATGCACTCGGCCGACTGGAGGACGAAGGGCAGCTGCATCTCCCCCGACGCGAAGAGGTCGCCCACCACCTTCATGCCCGCCAGCAGGGTGTCGTTGACGATGTCCAGAGCGGGGGTGGTGGCCAGGGCCTCGTCGAGGTCGGCGTGGAGGCCGTCACGGTCGCCGTCGATGATGCGCTGCTTGAGCCGCTCCTCGACCGTCCACCCGCTGCGGTCCTCCTTCTCGATGGTGGCGGCCGACACCCCCTCGAACATGCCGATCAGCTCCTGGAGCGGGTCGTAGCCGGGGCGGCGGCGGTCGTAGATCAGGTCGAGGCACACCTCGCGCTGGCGCTCGGGGATCTTGGACAGCGGCATGATCCGACCGGCGTGGACGATGGCGGCGTCGAGCCCGGCCTCCACGCACTCGTGCAGGAAGACCGAGTTGAGCACGTGGCGGGCGGCGGGGTTGACCCCGAAGGACACGTTGGACAGGCCCAGCACGGTGTAGACGCCGGGCAGCTCGGCCTTGATGCGGCGGATGCCTTCGATCGTCTCGATCCCGTCCCGCCGGCTCTCCTCCATGCCGGTGGTGAGGGGGAGGGCGAGGGTGTCGAACAGCAGGTCGGACGGCTCCAGCCCGTAGCGCTCGACCGCGAGGTCGCGGATGGCCCTGGCCGAGCGGACCTTCCAGTCGGCGGTGCGGGCCTGCCCCTCCTCGTCGATGCACGTGCAGATCACCGCCGCCCCGTACTCCCGGGCGAGGGTGAGGAAGCGGTCGAGGCGGGTTCCGGGGGCGTCGCCCTCTTCGAGGTTGACCGAGTTCAGGACGGGACGACCCCCGATCCACTGGAGGCCGGCCTCGATGACGGCCGGCTCGGTGGAGTCGAGCACGAGGGGGACGCTCACCTGGGTGGCGAAGCGGCGGGTGATCTCGTCCATGTCGGACACGCCGTCCTCACCCGTGTAGTCCACGCACACGTCGACCAGGTGGGCGCCCTCCTTGACCTGGTCGCGGCCCATGGCCACGCACGTCTCCCAGTCGTCGGCCAGCATCGCCTCGCGGAACTTCTTCGAACCGTTGGCGTTGGTGCGCTCCCCGATGACCAGGAAGGACACGTCCTGCTGGAACGGCACGGCGGTGTAGATCGACGCCGCGCCCGGCTCGTGTACGGGCTCGCGCCGCAACGGCTCGAGGTCGCGGCAGCGCTCGACCACCGCTCGCAGGTGCTCGGGGGTGGTGCCGCAGCAGCCGCCGATCACGGAGACGCCGAGCTCGGACACGAACGTGGCGTGGTGCTCGGCCAGCTCGGGCGGCGTGAGGTCGTAGTGCATCTTGCCGTCGACCACCGAGGGCAGGCCGGCGTTGGGCAGGCACGAGATGGGGGTGCGGCAGTGTTGGGACAGGTGGCGGAGGTGCTCGTGCATCTCCGTGGGACCGGTGGCGCAGTTGAGCCCGATGACGTCGGGGCGCATGGCGTCGAGGGTGGTGAGGGCGGCGCCAATCTCGGTGCCGGGAAGCATGCGGCCGGTCAGCTCCATGGTCACCTGGATCTGGAGCGGGATCGTCCGCCCCGCCTTCGCCATGGCCCGCCGGCAGCCGACGATGGCGGCCTTGGCCCCCAGCAGGTCGAAGACGGTCTCGACGATGAACAGGTCGACGCCGCCTTCCAGCAGAGCCTCGGCCTGCACCTGGAAGGCGTCGCGCAGCTCGGCGAAGCGGACCTGGCCGAGCGAGGGGAACTTCGTGCCGGGCCCGATGGAGCCGGCCACCCAGCCGCCATAGCCGTCGGCCACTTCGCGGGCGATGCGGGCGCCGGCCAGGTTGATCTCGGTGGCCCGGTGCGAGATCCCGTACTCCCCGAGGGTGACGGGTGAAGCCCCGAACGTGTTCGTCTCGACGACCTCGCAGCCCACCTCGAGGAACGAGCGGTGCAGGTCGGCGACCACATCGGGCCGGGTTGCGACGAGGATGTCGGTGCACCCTTCGAACGTGGGGCCGCCGTAGTCGTCGGCCGTCAGATTCCTGAGCTGGAGGTTCGTGCCCGTCGCCCCGTCGTAGATCACGACGCGCTCACGAGCGGCGTCCAGGTAGCTCTGCTTCACCGAATCCAGGCTAGTGGGGTGGTCGGCGACGCCGTCCCGCCTATGCAACGGGTGTGGAAAAGTGCTAGTAACACGGAACACATAGCTGTGCGGCTTCACACTCCGGGGGGCAACAGAAGCCAGATGTCGGTGATCGTGGTGCTCGCGCTGATCTGGGCGGCGGTGCTCATTCCGCCCGTCGTGCGGACCCGAGCCGAGCGCCGGGCCGAGTTCATCGACAGCTTCCGCGAGCAGATGGGCGCCCTCGACAGCGGCCGGGCGGCAGCCCAGGTGACGGCGTCGCCGAAACGCTCTGTTGGCCGTCCCAAGCGCAAGCTCAGCCCTCAGCAGCGCCGACGGGACATCCTCGGAGGTCTGCTGGGCGCCATGATGGGCTCGCTCGTCCTGGGCGCCATCCCGTCGCTGCGAATGGTGTGGGTGCTGCACCTGTTCCTGCTCAACCTGTTCATCGCGTACTGCTCGCTGCTCGCCCACCAGCGCCGCCATGTGCGGGCCTCGGTCATGGCTGCGGAGGCGGCTCGCCCCGCCCCGGCCCGGGCCACGCCGGTCGAGCGGGCCAAGCGGCGTCTCGCGCCCGCCCTCGACGTCACCCGCTAAGCCGCCCTGCGGATATACACCCGGCGGGGAGACGACGGCACCACCGGCCAGCTCCACGGCGGCCGCGTGCGCAAAGACTCGGCCGCGGTCGAGGCGTGTGGAGCCGTCGACGAGGCGCAGGCGGCGTTGGGCGTGGCCCGGGCCATGGCGGGACGGGGCTCGGAGCTCGACGGCGTGCTGATCGACGTCGAGCGAGATCTGTGGGTACTGATGGCCGAGCTCGCCACCGGTCCCGAACATCGCCACCGGCTCGTCGCCGGGTCCACGCTGGTCACCGCCGAGATGGTCGCTCGCCTGGAGCCGCTCATCGACGACGTCACCTCCCGCTTCGAAGCGCCGACCGAGTTCGTCGTGCCCGGTCAGACCGCGCCGTCGGCCGCCCTCGACGTGGCTCGCACCGTCGTGCGGCGGGCCGAGCGGCGGGCATTGGCCGTCGTGGCCGACGGGTCGTTCGTCGGCCCGTACCTGAACCGGTTGTCGGACCTCGTCTGGACGCTGGCACGCTGGCAGGAGGACGTGCCCCTGCCCGCCCGCCCCGTCCCGCCCGAGGAGCGCCCATGACCTTCGCCGTGATCCCGGTGGACTCGCTGCCCGACGACGTGCCCGTCCTGGGCGTGCCCGTGTTCAAGGGGCGGACGGTGCCCGCCGGCGTCGACGTCGACCTGGCCTACCTGGCCCGGCGAGGCTTCGAGGGCAAGGTGGGGGAGACCATGGCCGTGCCCTCGGCGGAGGGAACGGCGGTGGTGGCGGTGGGCGTGGGCCCGGCCGACAAGGTGGACGGGGAGGTGCTGCGCCGGGCAGCCGCGGCGTTCGTGCGGGCCGCGTGGAAGGACGAGCGGGCCGCCCTCACGCTGCTGGCGGCCCGGCCCGAGGATCTGGCGCCCGCCGAGGCGGCCCGGGCAGTGGCGGAAGGCGCCGTCCTGGGCGGCTACAAGTTCTCCAAGTTCAAGTCCGACCCCAAGGCGTGCCGGCTTCAGTCGCTCACGGTCCTCGCCGGCGGCGACGCCGTGGTCGGTCTGGAGCGGGGCGCCCGCCTGGCGGAGGCGGTGATGCTGGCCCGGGACCTGATCAACACGCCGGCCGCCGACCTGACGCCGCAGCGCTTCGCCGAGGTGGCCACCGAGCTGGTGGAGCGGGAGGGAAGCCTCACCCTCACCGTGCTGGACGAGACGGCGATCGCCGCCGAACGGCTCGGCGGCCTGCTGGGGGTGGCCGCCGGGTCCCACCAGCCGCCGCGCCTGCTGGAGATCGTGTACGACCCGCCCGACGCCCGGGGCACCGTTGCCCTGGTCGGCAAGGGCGTCACGTTCGACTCGGGCGGCCTGTCGATCAAGCCGGCCGACGGCATGGAGCTGATGAAGACCGACATGTCGGGGGCGGCGGCGGTGCTGGCCGCCATGTCCACGCTGCCCGCCGTGGAGCCGGGCGTGAAGGTCATCGGCATCATCCCCACCACCGAGAACATGCCGGGCGGGAGCGCCACCAAGCCGGGCGACGTGCTGCGTATCCGCAACGGCAAGACCGTCGAGGTCCTCAACACCGACGCCGAGGGACGGCTGATCCTGGCCGACGGGCTGTCGCTGGCGGTGGAGGCGGGCGTGGACGCCATCGTCGACCTGGCCACCCTGACCGGCGCCTGCAAGGTGGCGTTGGGCACGAAGATCGGCGGGCTCATGGGCAACCACGAGGGCTGGGTCGAGCAGGTGCGAGCGGCGGCCGTGCGGGCGGGGGAGAACGTGTGGCCCCTCCCCTTGCCCGAGGACTACCGCCGCCAGATCGACTCCGACGTGGCCGACATCAAGAACACGGGCGGCCGTTGGGCGGGCGCGCTGACCGCCGGGCTCTTCCTGCGCGAGTTCGTGGGCGACGTCCCGTGGGCCCACCTCGACATCGCCGGCCCGGCTCGCAGCGAGGACGAGGAGGGCTACCTGTCCAAAGGCGGGACCGGCTTCGGCGTGCGGACGCTGGTCGAGCTGCTGGCCGGCTTCGAGCGGCCCTAGGAGCGCGCTGATTGAGCCTGGTTTGGGCGGCTGGGCCGCATTTCTCCTCGCAAAAGGGCTGGTCAGCCGCCCGGCGGCGAAGCCGCCACGCGAGAATCAGCACGCTCCTAGGCGGGGCGATCGGCGCCGTAGCCGGGCCTCATGCCGCAGCCCTCGCCCAGGGGGCAGATCCGGGGCGCCACCTGCTGGAGCACGCCCAGCCCGAGGTTCCGCATCTCCTGGGCGGCGGTCGTCCCCTCGTCGCCGCCGGCCTGGAGACGTTCGGCCATGTCGAACATCGACCCGGCGCTCTCCAGCATGTGGTCGGTGGTCGCCAGCATCACCGCCTTGACCTCCGACCAAGGGGCGCGCTGGGGACCGTCCTCCGTCACATACGTCATCCCGTCCGCATCGATGGCGGTCACGTCGACGGTGACGACCCGGTCGTCCTGGAACGTGATCCCGGCCGTGAAAGCGATCTCCGCCACCGCGAGCCCTACTCCCGCTCGCCTTCCTCGGCCATCTGCTTTCGAAGGCTCAACGGGCGCATGTCCGTCCAGACCTCCCTGATGTACTCGGTGCACTCGTCCCTGGTGCCGGTCTTGCCGGCGTCCCGCCAGCCCGTGGCGTTCTCGCGGTCGGCCGGCCAGACCGAGTACTGCTCTTCGTGGTTGACCACGACCTTGTAGACGGTGGCGTCGGCGCGCTGGCGATCGGTCATGGCCCCCGACGCTAAACGGCCGTCGATCTTGCGGGCGCGAAGATTGTCGAGATTCTCGTGGATACTGCGGGCGACGGCCGCCGCATCCTCGTCGAGGTCGTTGCCGATCTCATCGGCGATGATCTCGACGCACAGATCGATGCATTCGTCGCAGATGTA
>DASUXN010000314.1:0-15689 GCA_036377875.1 Acidimicrobiales bacterium | reverse complement strand
GTGCGCGGGGCCCTTGTGGATACCCGTCCATTCGAGAGCGCGGTCGACGTGGCGGTAGTGGAGGGCGCCCGCCTGGTCGGGCTGATCCCGATCGAACGGCTCCTGGCCGCGCCGGACGGCGCCACCGCGGAGTCCATCATGGATCGTGACCCGCCGTGCGTGGAGCCGCAAACGGATCAGGAGGCTGCGGTCTGGAAGGCAATCCACCACGGGGAGAGCAGCCTTGCCGTGGTCGATCCCGACGGCACCTTCGTCGGGCTGATCCCTCCCCGGCGGCTGTTGGCGGTGCTGCTGCGCGAGCACGAGGAGGACGTCGCCCGCCTGTCCGGCTATCTCCATGCCAGCCAGAGCGCGCGGCGCGCCAGCGAAGAGCCGGTGGCAGCTCGTCTGTGGCACCGCACCCCGTGGCTGGTGCTGGGCCTGCTGGGCGCTTTGGCGTCCGCCGTGATGCTCGGTTTCTACGAGCGGCGGATCGAATCGGCGGTCGCCATCACCTTCTTCATCCCCGGCGTCGTCTACCTCGCCGATGCAGTAGGCACCCAGACCGAGGCATTGATCATCCGAGGGCTGTCCGTGGGGATGTCGGTGCGGCGGGTCGTGCGGCTGGAGCTTGCCACCGGACTGCTGCTTGGAGTGCTGCTCGGCCTGGCCTTCCTGCCCATCGGCATCATGGGCTGGGGCGTCGATCTGGCCCTGGCCGTGGCGCTCTCCCTCGCGGCCGCATGTGCCATCGCGACCGTCGTGGCCATGGGCCTGCCTGTCCTGCTGCGCCGTCTCGGGACCGATCCCGCGTTCGGAAGCGGCCCGCTGGCGACCGTCGTCCAGGACCTTCTTTCCCTCGTGATCTACCTGGCGATCGCCACCCTGCTGGTCAACTGACGACGACGAGCCGTCAGCGGGCTGTCGGGCTCGCCGGGTGGTGCCAGCGGCTGGCGAGCTGCCACCCGCTCTCGAGGGCGAGGATGGCCCCCCCGGCGATGATGCCGGCGGTGGTCCAGCCCAGGGCGCCCGGCAGCACGAAGCCGAAGAACGTTCGCAGCGACCCGATGGCGAGAACGCCGGCGAAACAGCCTGCCAGCGAGGCCAGGAGGACTTCGATGGGCCACGTGACCGGCCGGGCGACGACCGTCAAGGCCCAGAAGGCGACCGCGAACAGCACGACGGCGGCGGTCGTGCGAGCCGGCGGCAGCGCCATCCCCTCCTGGCGGACGACGGCGTAGCTCACGAACGTGGCGGCGGCGGCGATGGTTCCCGCCGGAATTGCGAAGGCCAACACCCGCCGGACAAAGCCCGGGCGAGCCCGGGCGGCGGAGGGGGCCAGCGCCAGGAAGAAGGCGGGAACGCCGATGGTCAGGGCGGTCACGACGGTGAGATGGCGAGGGAGGAAGGGGAAGGGCAGCCGGGCCACGCCCACGGCCAGGGCCAGCAGCGTGGCGTAGACGGTCTTGGTCAGGAAGAGGTTGGCCACCCGCTCCACGTTGGCGATGACACGCCGGCCCTCGCCCACCACCGCCGGAAGCGCGTCGAAGTCGTTGTCCACGAGCACCAGCTGGGCGACCGCCCGCGACGCACCGCTCCCGGACCCCAAGGCGACGCCGATGTCGGCATCCTTAAGCGCGAGGACGTCGTTCACCCCGTCGCCGACCATGGCCACGACGTGGCCGCGGGACTGGAGGGCGGCGACCATGGCTCGCTTCTGGTGAGGCGCCACCCGTCCGAAGACGGTGCCGTCCTCCATGGCCTGGGCCAGCTCGTCGCCGTCGGGCGGGAGGCTGCGGGCGTCCACGGGCCTGCCCGCCGTCTGCAGCCCGAGGCGGGCCGCGATCGAGCCGACCGTGCGGGGGTCGTCTCCCGAGAGCACCTTGAGGGCCACGCCCTGCTCGGCGAAGTAGGCCAGGGTGGCGGCGGCGGCAGGCCGCACGGGGTCGGAGAGGACGACGAGGACGGCGGGCTGCAATCCGGACGGGAGGTCGTCGTCGACGTGGTGGTAGGGAGACTTGGCCAGCAGCAGCACCCGCTGGCCGGCTGCCGCCCGGTCCCTCAGCACCGGGGCGATAGCCGCCGCCAAGGGCGGGCACGCATGCTCAACCAGCAGCTCGGGCGCTCCCAGTACCCAGGCGCCTCGGTCACCGAAGCTGGCGCCGCTCCACTTGCGGGCCGACGAGAAGGGGACGACGGTCTCGGGCTTCCATCCTTTCGGTGCCGGGAAGGCGACGGCCAAGGCCCGAGTGCTGGAATTCGGGCTCGGGTCGGCGGCGGCCAGGGCTCCGAGGACGGCGCCGGCGTCCACCGGCGCCAGCAGCTCGACGTCGGCCACCGCCATCGCACCCTGGGTGAGCGTTCCCGTCTTGTCCAAGCAGACGACGTCCACCCGGGCCAGGGCCTCGATGGCGGCCAGCTCCTGGACGAGCACCCGCCGCCGCCCCAGGCGGAACACGCCCACGGCCATGGCCATGCTGGTGAGCAGGACCAGGCCCTCGGGCACCATGCTTCCGACGCCGGCCACCGACCCTCGCAGGGCGTCGGCCAGGTCAGCGTTGTGGAGCAGCTGCGTCGACACCAGCAGGACGGCGACGGGGACGATCAGCAAGGTGACCCCCCGCAGGATGCGGTCGATGCCGGCCCGGAGGTCGCTGCGCACCAGGGCGAACCGCCGGGCCGACCGGGCCAGCCGGGCGGCATAGGCGTCGTCGCCCACGTTGGTGGCCCGGTACCAGCCCGTACCGGCGGCGGCGAAGCTGCCGGACAGCACCGAGTCGCCCACTTCCTTGGGTACGGGGTCGGCTTCGCCGCTGAGCAGGGACTCGTCGAGCTCCAGCCCCTCGGCGTCGAGGAGGACGCCGTCGACCACGACCTGGTCGCCGGCGCGAATCCGGAGCACGTCGTCGAGGACAACGGCCTCCACCGCCAGGTCCAGGGGCACGCCGTCGCGAATGGCCACCGCCTTGGGAGCGGCGAGGAGGGCGAGTCGATCGAGGGCCCGCTTGGCCCGAAGCTCCTGGACGATGCCGATGGCGGTGTTGGCCGCCAGCACCAGCCCAAAAAGGGCGTCCTGGAACGGCCCAACGACGACGATCACGCCGAGCAGCACCCCCAGGATGGCGTTGAAGCGGGTGAAGACGTTGGCTTTGACGATCTGGCCAACGGTGCGGCTGGGACGGTTCGACGTCAGGTTCTGCTGGCCGAGCGCCACGCGGGCGGCGACCTCCTCGCCGCTCAGGCCCTCGAGGGCCCGTGGAGCGAGGGAGGCGCAGGTGGCCATGCCCCTAGTCCACCATCGCCGCCCCCGCTGAGCCCAGGGTCGAAGGTCCTGAATGGCCCGGGTCAGTCCGCCGAGATCCGCAGGACGGCTGCCCCGGTCACCCGGTCGTGGGCCAGGTCACGCAGGGCCGCGTCGGCCGCCTCGAGGGGGTAGGGAGTCGTCCGTACCCGGATCCCCATGCGGCTGGCCACCGCGAGGAACTCATCGCCGTCGCGGCGGGTGTTGGCCGTCACGCTGCGCAGCTGGCGCTCGAAGAAGAGGTGCTCGGCGTACCGGAGCGGGGGGATGTCGCTCATGTGGATCCCCGCCACCGCCAGCGTCCCGCCCCGTCCGAGGGCCGCCAGGGCAGCTGGAACGATCTCGCCCGCAGGAGCGAAGACAATCGCCGAGTCGAGGGCCCGGGGAGGAGGATCGAACGTGCCGCCCGCCCACACGGCGCCCAACTCGAGAGCCAGCGTCCTCGCCTCCGGAGACCGGGTCATTACGTACACCTCGGCCCCGGCCGCGCCGGCGACCTGGGCGGTCAGGTGGGCCGACGCCCCGAACCCGTAGATGCCGAGCCGCCCGCCGGGGGGCAGGGCGGCCCGCCGCAGAGCGCGGTATCCGATGATCCCGGCGCACAGCAGCGGCGCCGCCTCCTCGTCTGAGAACCTCTCGGGCAGGCGGTAGGCGAACCGCTCGTCGACCACGGCATGCTCGGCGTAGCCGCCGTCCGCGTCCCATCCCGTGAAGAGGGGTTGGGCGCACAGGTTCTCGTCACCGCCGCGGCAGAATCGACAGGCCCCACAGGTGCGGCGGAGCCACGCGATGCCCACGCGGTCGCCCAGGTCGAATCGGGTCGACCCGGTGCCGATCTCGTCAACCATGCCCACGATTTCGTGTCCGGGAACCATGTCGGGCCCATGGGGCGGGAGGTCTCCCTCGGCGAGGTGGAGGTCGGTGCGGCAGATGCCGCAGACGACGACCCGTACCCGCACCTCGCCTGGCCCGGCGGCAGGAGTGGGGCGATTCACGAGCCGCAGAGGACGTCCGTCCACCGGTCCTGGCCGGTGCACCACCCAGGCTTTCATGATCCCTCACGGCAGCGTATCCACTTCGGCCGGCGGAAGTCCCTCGCTTTGAGGGTCCTTCGGCCCTACTGCCGGTTCGCCAGCACGTGGAGGCTTGAGGTCGAGCATTCGCGGGCGACCGGTGGGAAACCGGCCGTGCCCAGCCGAGCATGGAAGGAGTCCACATGGCAGGGTCATCCACCCACGCCATTCCCCGCACCGAGGCGGGAACGGCGGCAGGCACTATCGATGCAGTCAAGGTCTACGGGAAGGGCCAGACCGAGGTTCGAGCGCTGGACGACGTGACCGTCAGCTTCCCGGTCGGTCAGTTCACCGCCATCATGGGGCCCTCGGGGTCGGGCAAGTCGACGTTGTTGAACTGCATGGCGGGGCTCGACACGCTCACGTCCGGTCAGGCGCTCATCGCCGAGACCGACCTCAGCACGCTCAACGACAACCAACTCACGGTCCTACGCCGGGACAAGATGGGGTTCATCTTCCAGGCCTACAACCTGGTCCCCACCCTGAACGCCATCGAGAACATCACCCTCCCGCTGATGTTGGCGGGCCACAAGGGCGACCAGGCCTGGATCGACAAGGTCGTGCAGATCATGGGTATCGGCGACCGGCTCCACCACCGGCCGGCCGAGCTGTCGGGCGGCCAGCAGCAGCGGGTCGCCGTGGCCCGGGCCCTGGCCAGCCAGCCCGCCATCATCTTCGCCGACGAGCCCACGGGAAACCTCGACTCGCGCTCGGGCGCCGAGGTCCTGGGGTTCATGCGCCGGGCTGTGGACGACATGCATCAGACGATCGTCGTGGTCACCCACGACCCGACGGCGGCGAGCTACGCCGACCGGATCGTGTTCCTGGCCGACGGTCGCATCGTGGACGAGATGTTCGAGCCCACTGCCGAGCGGGTGCTCGAGCGCATGAAGCGGTTCGGGGAGTGATGCGCCGTGTTCAAGCTGACGTTCAAGAGTCTCCTGGCGCGCAAGCGCCGTCTCATCACCACCGCGCTGGCGGTCACCTTGGGTGTGGCGTTCATGGCCGGCACGCTGGTCCTCACCGACACCATCGGCCAGACCTTCGACGACCTCTTCGGTAACGCCTACGCCAACACCGACGTCCAGGTGCGCCAGGTCGCCTCCTTCGAGGGCCCGGACGGGTTCGACACCGCCGACCAGCGGGGTCGGGTGGACGCGTCGATCATCCCTTCGCTGCTCGCGATCGACGGCGTGGCCACGGCCGAGGGCGACATCTTCGGCTACGCCCGCCTCCTGGCGAAGGACGGCGACCCCATCGGTCGGCCCGACATGGGGGCCCCAACCATCGGTTCGGTGTGGAGCGAGACCGAGCTCAACCCCTTCCGGATCGTCGCCGGGCAGGCCCCTAGAGCCGACGACGAGGTGGTTATCGACCGCAAGAGCGCCAACGATGGCAAGCTGGCCGTCGGCGACACGACCCGGGTCCTCGTGCAGGCCGGGCCTCAGGAGATCCGCATTGCCGGCATCGCCAAGTACGGAACTGCCGACAGCCCGGGCGGAGCGTCCTTCGTGCTCTTCCGTTCGTCGGTGGCGCAGCGGCTCCTGGCCGAGCCGGGCAAGTTCGACAGCATCTCGCTGATCGCCGAGCCCGGCATCTCTCAGGGCGAACTGGCGGCCCGGGTGCGGGCGGCCCTCCCCGAGGGCACCGAGGCGGTCACCGGAGCCGTCGTCACCGAGGAGAACCAGGACGCCATGCGGGAGGCGTTCTCCTTCTTCAACACCTTCATGCTGGTGTTCGCCATCGTGGCCCTGCTGGTCGGCGCGTTCATGATCTTCAACACCTTCTCGATCACCGTCGCCCAGCGCACGCGGGAGAACGGGCTGTTGCGGGCGCTGGGCGCCAGCCGCCGGCAGGTTCTGTTGGCAGTGCTGCTGGAAGCGCTGGTGGTGGGCGCGCTGGCCTCGCTGCTGGGGCTCGCTGGAGGAGTGGTCGTGGCCGGAGGCCTGCAGTCGATGCTGGCCGGCTTCGGGCTCGACATCCCGACCGGAGGCGTCGTGTTCAAGCCGAGCACGGTGTACACCTCGGTCATCGCGGGCATGGGCGTCACCCTCGTGGCCGCCGTCTCCCCCGCCCGCAAGGCGGCCAAGATCCCGCCCATCGCGGCCATGCACGCCGAGGTCACGGGAAGCACCGGGTACGGCTCGAAGGAACGGGTCATGGTCGGCCTGCTGCTGCTCGTGGCGGGTGTGTCGTCGATGCTGATCGCCCTGTTCGGCGACGTCTCCAACACCCTCGCCCTCCTCGGGATCGGCGTCCTGGCGGTGTTCTTCGGGGTGTCGGCGCTCGGGCGCACCGTGTCGCTGCCCCTCAGCCGCTTCCTGGGCGCTCCCCTTCCCCGCCTCCGCGGGGCGTCGGGGATCCTGGCCCGCGAGAACGCCATGCGGAACCCGAAGCGGACAGCGGCCAGTGCCTCGGCGCTGATGATCGGCGTGGGGCTCGTCGGCTTCATCACCATCCTGGCGTCCTCCACGAAGGCCTCGATCAACGCCGCCATCGACCGGTCGGTGACGGGTGACATCGTCGTGACGTCGGGGAGTGGCTTCTTCGGCGGTATGGACCCCGGATTCGCCCAACGCCTGAACGACGTCCCCGAAGTGGGCTCGGCGACCGGCGTCCGGATGGGTCCCGCCCGGGTCGGCGACAACGTGGAACGTATCGCCGCCATCGACGGCGTCACCGGCTTCGAGATCATCGACGTCAAGCCCCTCCAGGGTGCGCCGCAGGACCTCGGCCGGGACGGTATCGCGGTCTACAAGGACGCAGCCGACGACGAGGGCCTGAGTGTCGGCGACGAGGTCCGGGTCCTGTTCAAGGACACCGGTGAGCACGTGCTGCGGGTCGCGATGATCTTTGGGGAGGACCAGCCCCTGACCACCCCGTACCTCCTCACCACCGAGGGGTACGAGACCTACTTCGCCGATGCCTACGACGCCCAGGTCTTCGTCAAGAAGGCGCCCGGCACCTCGACTGCGGCCGCCCTGGCGGCCGTCGAGCGGGTGGCCGACGAGTATCCGGGAACGAAGGTGTTCGACCAGGCCGGGTTCAAGGCGGAGCAGGGGAAGCAGGTCGACACCATCCTCGGCCTGGTCTACGCCCTGCTCGCACTGGCCGTCGTGATCGCCCTGCTGGGCATCGGGAACACCCTCGCCCTGTCCATCTTCGAGCGGACACGGGAGCTGGGACTGCTCCGAGCCGTCGGGATGACCCGAGCGCAGCTGCGCCGCACGATCCGGTGGGAGTCCGTGCTGATCGCTCTGCAAGGAACGGTCCTGGGACTCGTGATCGGTGTGTTCTTCGGCTGGGCGCTGGTCGCCGGGCTGGAGGATCAAGGCATCGAGCGCTTCGACATCCCCGTCGGCGCCATGGTCATGGTCGCGGTGCTCGCGGCCATGGCGGGGGTGGCGGCGGCCATCGGCCCCAGCCGGCGGGCGGCGAAGCTCAACGTGCTGCAGGCCATCGCCAACCAGTAGGGGGTTGGCGAGCATGCCGCCGCCCGGTCCGAGAGGCCGGGCGGCGGCGGGACCTTCGGCCCTAGGCCGGGGGCCGGTCACGTTCGACAATGAGAGCGGCCCGGCGAACGGGCAGGGAACGAAACAGGAAGGTGGGTTTGATGATGTCCGATCGAGCTGCGCCGGCCGAGGCCGACACCCGCTGGGCCGAATCCGAGGATCCCGACGCCTTCGAGCTGGGGACCGACGGCCCGCGGGTCATCGTGGTAGGGCTCGACGCCTCCCAGATCGAGGGGGAGGGATCGCACGCCTCGCTGCACGCGGCCGCCTATGCCGCCGGACTCGCCCGCCGGGAGGGAGCCAGGGTCGTGCCCGTCTGGGTGCGCCCTCCCATCGCCCTGGCCGAGGCGTTCGCGGCCACCGTCGACACCCTGAGGCGTGAACGGGACGACCGGGAGGCCGAGGTGCGGCGCTCGGTGGAGGAGGCGGCCCGCCACTTCGGCGTGGCCCCGGCTGCCCTCGTCGTCCGGGAGGGCGATCCGTTCGAGGAGTTGACGGCGGTGGCCGAGGAGGTCCACGCCGACGGCATCGTCGTCGGGGCCTCCCGGCAGCGCCTCGGGTCGCTGGCGGTGAAACTGGTGCGGGATGCCCGCTGGCCGGTCACGGTGGTGCCGTAGCAAGCTGGCGGCGACGGCCGGGTCCGGGCAGCCGAACGACTGCATCCGGATCCGAACGTGAGGAGCTCCGACCGTGCTGAAGCGGGAGATCGTCAGGCCTCCGGTCCACATCTACCCGCCCGACGCGTGGCGGATCGTGGAAGCGAAGTTCGCTTCGTCCTATCTCACGCGGGCGGAGACGGTCTTCGCCCTCTCGAACGGTTACCTCGGGGTGAGGGGCACGCTGGAGGAGGGGAGGCCGGCCCGAGCCCCGGGGACGTACGTCAACGGGTTTCACGAGACGTGGCCCATCACCCACTCCGAGGAGGCGTACGGGCTGGCCCGAGTGGGCCAGACGATCGTGAACCTTCCCGACGCCAGCGTCCTCGAACTGTTCGTGGACGACGAGCCGCTGTTCCTCCCGACCGCCCGGCTCCGGGACTACGCCCGGGTCCTCGACATGCAGAACGGTCTCCTCACCCGCGATCTGCTGTGGTCCACCGCGGCCGGAAAGCACGTGCGGGTGCAATCGTGCCGTCTCGTGTCGTTCGAGCACCGGCACGTGCTGGCGATGTCGTATGAGGTGACCGTTGACGCTCGATCACCGGTGGTGATCGCCTCGCGCGTCATCCACGGCCGACGGAAGGAGCGGTCGCAGCCGCTGGGGCCGCTGGCCGACCCCCGGCACGGCCGTGACCTCGACCATCGCGCGCTCGGCCACCGGTTCGCGGAAGGCAAGGACGCCCAGCTGCTGCTCGGGTACCGCACGGCCAACAGCGGCATGAGCGTTGCCGTGGGTGTCGATCACGTGGTGGAGACGAGCAACCCCTATCACCTCACGAACCGTCCCGATTCGGACGCGTCCGAGGTCGCCGTCGTCGTGGATGCCCAGGCCGGGGTTCCCGTGCGGCTCGTCAAGTTCGTCACGTACCAGACGTCGCGGGAGGTGCCGGCGGAGGACTTGCGCACCCGTTGCAGTTGGACGCTCGGTCGCGTCACCGCCGAGCCGTTCGAGGCGCTGACCGCCGCCCAGCGCTGTCATCTCGACCAGTTCTGGGACCGTGCCGACGTCGTAGTCGAGGACCGGAGGACACCGGTTCGAGCCCAGCAGGCGGTCCGGTGGAACATCTTCCAACTGGCCCAGGCGACATGGCGCGCCGAAGGCTCGGGAATTCCGGCCAAGGGCCTCACCGGCGACGCCTACGACGGTCACTACTTCTGGGACACCGAGGCGTACGTGCTGCCCTTCCTCGCCTATACGCAGCCCAGGTCGGCCCGCAACCTCCTCCGGTTCCGCCACGGCATGCTGCCGAAGGCCCGGGAGCGGGCCGCCACGCTGGGCCAGCGCGGCGCCACCTTTCCGTGGCGGACGATCAACGGTGAGGAGGCCTCGGCCTACTACCAGGCCGGTACCGCCCAGTACCACCTCAACGCCGATATCGCCTACGGGGTTCGCCGCTATGTGGATGTCCGCGGGGACGAGGGGTTCCTGGTGGAGGCGGGGGCCGAGATCCTGGTGGAGACGGCGCGCATGTGGGAGGACCTCGGGTTCTACGGGGCGGACGGGTGCTTCCACATCCACGGGGTGACCGGTCCCGACGAGTACACCACGGTCGTCAACGACAATGCCTTCACCAACCTGATGGCGCGCCAGAATCTCCGGTACGCGGCCAAGGTGGTGCGGCTTCTGCAGGCCGACCGGCCCGACGCCTTCGATGCCCTGAGCGCCGAGCTGCAGCTCCAGCCGGCCGAGGTGGAGGCATGGGAGCGGGCCGCCGACCGCATGCACGTGCCCCACGACGAGAAGCGGGGCATCACCCCCCAGGACGAGACCTTCCTCGACCGGGAGGTGTGGGACCTGGCGGGCACGCCTCCGGACCGGTTCCCGCTTCTCCTGCATTACCACCCCCTGGCGATCTACCGCCGCCAGGTGCTCAAGCAGGCGGACGTCGTCATGGCCATGTTCATGCTCGGCAACGAGTTCGATCTCGAACAGAAGCGGCGGAACTTCGACTACTACGACGCCCTCACCACCGGCGACTCGTCGCTGTCGGCCAGCGTGCAGAGCATCGTCGCCGCCGAGATCGGCAACGAGGAGGCCGCCTGCGGCTACTTCGACTTCGCCCTGCTCATGGACCTGTGCGACATCGCCGGCAACTCGTCCGACGGTGTGCACATCGCGTCCGCGGCCGGGGCGTGGATGGCGATCGTGTTCGGGTTCGGAGGGGTGCGGGACTACGACCGCCATCTGACCTTCGACCCTCACCTCCCCGGCCGCTGGCAGTCGGTCGCCTTCTCTCTTCGCTTCCAGGACCGCCAGCTCCGCGTCCGCCTGTCGCACGACGGCGAGTGCTATCGGATGGACGAGGGCGAGCCCCTCGACATCACCATCCGGGGCAAGCCCCACCGCCTTGCCGTGGGCGCACCGGTGGAGATCGCTCGCGGGCCGTGAGACTCGGGGGGCGAGCGCTCCTGGTGGTGCTGGCGGTGATGGCGACGGCCTGCCGTTCGTCCGCCGATCCCCGTCCCCTGACGGGGCAGCTCGAGGTGATGGGTGTCTGGTCGGGCATCGAGCAGGAACGCTTCCAGCTCGTGCTCGACGAGTTCGAGCGGCAGAGCGGCGTTCGGGTCGTCTACACGTCGGCCGGCCACGGAGGCGTTGCCGGCGCCCTGGCGACCAGTCGGGCCGAGGGCCGGCTGCCCGACGTCGCCTTCCTCCCGCAGCCCGGTCTGCTCAAGGCGTACGCATCCGATGGCGCCCTGGTGGCGCTCGGAAACGACGCAGTCGAGGCGGTGCGTCGCAACTACGGATCGGAGTGGCAGCGCCTCTCCTCATTCGACGGTCGTCTCTTCGGCGTGCCCTTCAAAGCGGCCAATAAGTCCCTCATCTGGTACGACGTGGCCGCCTTCGAGCAAGCGGGCGTGGTACCGCCGGCCACCCTGGCGGGGTTGGCCAGGGTCAGCGACGTCCTCGCCACCCAGGCCAGGCCTGCGTTCGCCGTCGGCGGGCGCGACGGGTGGACCCTGACGGACTGGTTCGAGAACCTGTACCTGAGGGTCGCCGGCACGGAGCGTTACGACCTCCTGGCGGACCACCGCATCCCGTGGACGGACGAGTCGGTGACGACGACGCTGCGGTTGCTGCTCGACCATCTTCACCCGGATCGCTTGAGTGGCGGGGTCGACACGGTGCTGGCGACCAGCTTCGACGAGTCGGTCCGGCACGCCTTCAGTGGCCCCGGTTCGGCGGCGATGCTCTTCGAGGGCGACTTCGTGGCGGCTGTCCTGGCCCAGCGGGGGGACGCCGAGGTGGGTGTCGACGTGGACGTCTTCCCGTTTCCTGCGTTCCGGGGTGTGCAACGCGAAGTCGTGGGCGGAGGCGACATCGCCGTCCTGCTTCGCCCCTCACCGCAAGGCGACGCCTTCATGCGTTTCCTGGCCACGCCGGAGGCGGCGACGCCGTGGGCCCGGGCGGGCGGGTTCATCTCACCCAACCTGAACCTCGATCTGTCGATCTACCGTTCCCCGGTGACAAGGCGGCTGGCCAGGGCGGTGCTCGACGCCGGCGACCTGTTCCGCTTCGACCTGTCAGACCTGACGCCCGCCTCCTTCGGCGGAACGGAGGGCAAAGGCATGCGCCGGATCCTCCAGGACCTCCTGGTCATCAGGGACGTCGTCGTCGCCGCGCAGGCGCTGGAAGCGGAAGCACGGGCCGCGTACGGCCCGTGACCGGGACCATGCGTCAGCGTGGCCGAGCCACCAGGCCCTCGCGCTGCAACCACCCACGCGCCTCCGAGGCGACCTCGCCGGCACCGATTCCCACCCGCCAGTTGAGGAACGTCAAGCTGTTCGTCGTGAGCCTGGCGGACACGGCATCGAGGGTGGCGCCCAGAGCTGGGCCGTGCCGCTCTATGGCCGCACGCGAGACGATCGGGACGATGTTCTCCGCCGGCTGCAGCTGGCGGTCGTCCTCCAGGAGCAGGAGATCCCCAGTGGCCAGCCTGCCGTCGGTGGAGAAGACGACAGCCACGTCCACCACCTCCTGTTCCAACGCCGCGATCCGCTGGTGTTCGCTGTCGAAGGGCTGGAACCGACCGAAGTGCACGCCGTAGACACGGGCCAGTCCCTCGGCGCAGTAGGCCCGACGGGGGCACTCCGGCGGCCCTCCGAGGGTCAGTCCCCCGGCGACGGGGGCGAGGTCGCTCAGGGTGCGCAGGTGCAACCGATCGGCGCGGGGGCGGAGGAGAGCGAACCCGTTCTGGTTCTGTGCGGGCGCCGGGGCTCGCACCTCGAAACCGCGAGGAGCCAGCGCCGTCTCGAGGCTACGGTGCAGAGCCGCGGAGTCCGCGCGGTCGACCGGGCTGGCGGGTTCGACGCTCGCCAGAGCCGTGCCGAGGTACTCGGGCACGACGTCGACGAGACCGGCGAAGAGGGCAGGATGGACCAGCTCTCGGGGGCCGAGCTCCTTCTCTCTCCTGACCGGGATGCCACGTTCCTCCAGAGCCAGGCTGTAGATCTCGGCCACAACTGCACTCTCGGAGAAGTTGAAGGACGCGACCACGACCTTGTCCCGTGGAGCGCGCGCACGGTTCGCCTCCCGCCGCGTCGAGCGGCACCCCGCCGGCATCGAGGCGGCGAGGAGGCCGGCGAGCAGCGTCCGCCGGCTGATCCGTACCTCGAGGGCAGGGGAGTTGCGGCTTGCCATGGGGTACCAGCCTGGCCCATGCACCGAGGGAAACGACGGTGACCTCGGGGGACCCGGCCCTTCCGGGACCGACCCCGGTGCGGCCGTCCCTCGCCATCTCGCCCGTTGGCCGGAGGCGCCGGCCCTCGGGTGAGCCGCCTCCACTGCCGCGTCGCCTGGTGGCGAGCACCCGCTGGTATCTCGTTTCGGGAGCCGTGGCGGCGGCCGTATGGCTCGGGCTCCTCTTCGACCCGGTGCTGGCCCGGGTGACTGACATCGACGCGGCCGTGCTCCGTGCCCTGCTCGAGTTGCGCAGCGACCTCCTTACTGCCGTGTTCCAAGAGCTGACCGGTCTCGGATCCACCTGGGCGGTGCGCACCGTCGGGTGGGCGACGATCGGCGTGCTCGTCCTGTTCCGCCGCTTCTACCACCTGGCGGCTTACCTGGTGATTCTGGCCTTGGGCGCCCTCCTGGCCTCCACGCTTTCGACCACGATCGGCCGTATGCGCCCCACCGGCGTAGAGATCCTGGGCTCCTGGCAGGGCTACGCCCATCCCGCCCGCCCGGTGGCAGCGGCCTCGTTGGTGCTCGTGGGCGCCCTGGGGACGCTCGTCCCGGAAGGCATCTGGCGGAACCGGGGCAAGTGGATCGCTGCCACCTGGCTCAGTCTGTTGTGCCTGGCCCAGCTCTATCTGGGCGTGGCCCATCCCACCGACGTGCTCGCCGGCCTTGTGTGCGGGTGGGCCCTTCCGATCGTCGCCTTCCGGCTGCTCGTTCCCGAAGAGGCCTTCCCCATCTCGTACCGCGGGGGCCGGCGGGCCCACCTGGATGTCGGGGGCCGACGAGGAGAGGCCATTGTCAACGCCCTGGACCAGCAGCTGGGCCTCGACGTCGTCTCCGTGGAGCCGTTCGGCCTCGGTGGCTCCGCTGGCTCGACGCCCCTTCGCCTGCGGGTACGAGGGGCGCTCGGGACCGGCCCGGAAGAGGCGGTCCTGTTCGCCAAGCTGTATGCCAAGAACCACCTGCGCTCGGACCGCTGGTACAAGCTGGTGCGAACGGTGCTGTACGGGCGGCTGGAAGACGAGAAGCCGTTCTCGACCGTCCGGCGCCTGGTCGAGTACGAGGACCATCTCCTCCGTCTCCTTCGCGACGCCGGTCTTCCCGCTCCCCGTCCCTACGGGTTCGTCGAAATCACGCCGGAGCGGGAGTACGTGATCGTGATGGAGTTCTTCGAGGGGGCGGAGGAGATCGGGGCCCAGGAGCTCGACGACGCGGCCATCGACAGCGGCCTTCACGTCGTTCGCCAGCTCTGGCAGGCCGGAGTCGCCCACCGGGACATCAAGCCCTCGAACCTCCTGGTCCGAGATTCCCATTGTCTGCTCATCGATGTGGCCTTCGCGACCGTGCGTCCCACGCCGTGGCGTCAGGCGGTCGACCTGGCCAACATGATGCTCACCCTCGCTCTCTCGAGCAGCGCCGAACGGGTCTACGCCCGGGCGCTTGAGCAGTTCGCCCCTGTGGACATCGCCGAAGCCTTCGCTGCCACCCGCAGCGTCACGATCCCGACCCAGCTGCGGGACCGCCTGCGCGCCGATCCCCGAAACCTCCCCGAGCGATTCCGGTCCCTCGCGCCCCAGCGGCCGCCGGTCCCCATCCAGGTCTGGAGCGTCCGCCGGGTCGCTCTTACCGTGGGCCTGCTGGCGGCCGCCGTGCTCGGCGTCGTGCTGCTGGTCGCCTACGCCCAGGTGGCGGAGCTGTTGTGAGGCGTCCCCGGGTGGGATCGGTCGGGGTGCCCTGGTTGGTGCTGGCGGTGGCTTCCGGAGGCTGTTCGGCGCCCGGCCGCATGCCCGACTGCTCGTCAGGACGACGTCTGGGCATCGTGGCCCAGGCGGTCCCCACTGCCGCCTATGTCCCCTGCATCCGGGATGTGCCCGAGGGATGGACTGTCAACGCCCTCAACGTCGGCGACGACGGTGCCCGCTTCACCGCCGTCTCCGACCGAGCGAACGGCCGGCGCGTCGATGTCGACCTCCGAGACGAATGTGAGGCAGGCGACGCCGTGCCGACGACGGCCCGTGCCGAAGGAGTGCGGACCTCCCTCGCGCTCGGCTCCATCTCGCCCCGGTTCCAGGGCACCCTGTTCGACACCTTCGCCGGGGGATGCGTCTCCTACCGGTTCGACTTCCCGCGCGGTCCGCACATCGCCCTGATGGAAGAGCTACAAGCGATGGTGGGGCTCGTCGCTCGGCGGGAGCTGCGGCTGGAGCTCCAGCGCGACCTCGACGTCGACATCGGGTCGTAGCTCGACGCCGGCGTCCGGCTCGCTGGCCAACGCCCCGGTAAGTATCCCGAAGGCGATCCCCCCGAGGACGTCGAGGGGAAGATGGGCGCCCACGTACATCCGCGCCGGGCCGACGAGCAGGGCAGGCCCCCAGACCCCCGCCCGCCACCGCCCCGGGAGCCCCGGCGCAGCCACCGCGGCGAGCGACGCCGCCACCGCGGCGTGCCCGGACGGATACCCGAGGCCGGTCTGTTCCCGGCCCA
>DASUXN010000313.1:0-2587 GCA_036377875.1 Acidimicrobiales bacterium | reverse complement strand
TGGCCCGGCACGCTCGCAGCTGCTGGAGGCGGTCGCCCAGTGGCTTGGGCATGGTGCGCTCGTGGGGGAGAACGGAGCCGTCCCCTTCGGGCAGGGCCAGCAACCCGAGCACGCCCGACGTCTGCCGCGGCTCGCCCTCGGCCGTGCGCCAGCCCATGCGGTAGACGTAGTAGGCCGGCTCGGCGTCCCGCTCCAGGACACCCTCGGCCATCCACTCCGTGAGCAGGCAGCGAGCCGGCTGGTACGGGTCGGGGTCGTCGGGGTCGCGGGCGAGGTCGACGTGGACGACGTTGTGGGGGCTGCGTGCCTCGAGGGCGGCCCGCTGGTCAGGGCCGATCACGTCGTACGGAGGGGCGACGACGTCGCCCAGCGTCACCCGGTCGGCGGAGTACCGGATGCCGGCGAAGGGCTCGAAACGAGGCACGCCTCCTGCCTAGCAGACCCTCGGCCGGTGACCACCCGCCGCCGTCAGTACGGGTACTGGGGCGGCAGGTCGGCGGCCGGCACCGTAGGGCGCCGCAACCGTTCTCGGAAGAGCAGCGCGACCAGAGCGCCGAAGACGAAGCCACCCACGTGGGCCACCCATGCCACGCCCGCGTCGGGGCTGGTGAAGAACTGCAGGAGGAACCAGAAACCCAGCAACCATTTGGCGGCGATGTCCCGGAAGAAGATGAGGAAGAGGAACCAGAAGAACGTCCGGATGGGCACATTGGGGTAGAGCACGAGGTAGGCGCCCATCACTCCCGCCACCGCTCCCGAGGCGCCCACCACGGGCACGGTGCTTTCGGGCTGCACCGCGATGTGGGCGGCGGCGGCCGCCAACCCCGACAGCAGGTAGAAGAGCACGTAGGGCACCGCCCCCATGTGGTCCTCGATGTTGTTGCCGAAGATCCACAGGAAGAGCATGTTCCCGCCCAGGTGGAGGAAGCCGCCGTGCAGGAACATCGAGTAGAGCAGGGCGAGCCACACCTGCTTGCCCGAGAAGAACCCGTCGCGCCGATCCAGCGGGGCGGTGCGGTCGCAGGCCGTCTCGTCGCTTATGCGAGGGTCGAGGGTGCGGACGATCTCGGGTTCGGAGAGGGGCCGGCCCTCGACGACTTCGCAGGGGATGGCGGCGTAGCGGTAGGCGAACTCGGCCTGATCTCCGTCGTCGCTCTCGGTCGGCCGCTGGACGAACAGGAAGACGATGACGTTCAGCGCGATCAGGACGACGGTGACGTACGGAAAGTGCCGCGTCGGGTTGTAGTCCTTGAGGGGGATCACGCGAAGCCGAGCGTACCCCCGGCCCGATCCGGCCCAACCGGACCCCACTGGTAGCCTCCGCCCATGGCTCGCGACGATCTCTTCCGGCGTTCCTTCGAAGCGGGGACGGCGTTCCTCGACATGACCCGGGAGAAGGCGGAGGCCCTCGTCAAGGAGCTGGTGAAGGCGGGCGACGTCAAGAAAGGCAAGGCGTCGAAGATCATCGACGAGGTCCTCGACCGCAGCCGGCGCGCCACCGACGAGCTGGTGCAGATCGTGCGGCGGGAGATCGGCGAGCAGGTCGCAGCCATGGGCCTGGCCACCAAGGACGACCTCGACAACCTGGAGCAGCGCCTGTCCGGCGGGGGCGCCGGCGCGGGCAGCGCCAGCGCGGGCAGCAGCGCCAGTGCAGCCTCTGACGTCCCCCCGGTGGCGGAGGCGGTGCCGGGCACAACTGCGCCCGCGCCCGAGCCGCCCGGGGCGGCGGCGGCAGGGGAGGCCAAGCTCACCGGCGCCCGGACGGTGGGCGAGGCGAAGGTCGCCAAGGCGGCGAAAACGACCAAGGCGGCCAAGGCGGCCAAGTCGGCCCGCAAGAAGACCGCCCCGCCCCCGCCCGACGTCCCGGCAGGGGACTGAGCCCCTGCGACGCCGGCTCGACCTGGAGCTGGTCCGGCGGGGTCTGGCCGTCAGCCGGGAGCGAGCCCAGTCCGACATCGCCGCCGGCCGGGTGCTGGTGGCGGGTGCGGTGGCCGACAAGCCCGCTCGCCTGGTGGCGCCCGGGGAGCCGCTCGAGCTGGTCGGCCCCCCTCCCCGGTTCGTGAGCCGCGGCGGCGAGAAGCTCGACGCCGCCCTCGACCGCTTCGCGATCCCCGTCGTCGGCCGCACCGCCCTCGACGCCGGCGCCTCCACCGGAGGCTTCACCGACTGCCTCCTCCAGCGGGGTGCGGCATCGGTGATCGCCCTCGACGTGGGCCACGGCCACCTCGACCTGCGCCTGCGCCAGGACCGGCGGGTCACCGTCCGGGAACGAACCAACGTCCGCCACCTCCGCCTCGACGAACCGGTCGACCTGGTCGTGGCCGACCTGTCCTTCATCTCGCTGCGGACGGTAGCCACCGCCCTCCGCGAGGCCGTCCGGCCCGGTCCGGCCGGAGATCTCGTGGTGCTCATCAAGCCGCAGTTCGAGGCGGGACGGGTCGAGGTGTCCCGCGGGAAGGGCGTCGTCCGCGACCCGGCCACCTGGGCCGGCGCCATCGAGGGCGTCCATACCGCCTTCGCCGCCGCCGGAGCGGCGATGATGGGGCTCATGGTCTCGCCCCTGTTGGGCGCCGAGGGCAACGTCGAG
>DASUXN010000312.1:0-3704 GCA_036377875.1 Acidimicrobiales bacterium | reverse complement strand
CTGCGGCGGCATAGATGGTGCCGTTCGGCCCGATCGCGACCGACGAGTCGTTGCCCCAGCCGATCTCGCGCTTCCAAAGCAGGTGCCCATCCGAACCGCGCACCGCATACAGGTATCCGCGGTCGTTCGGGCCCACGGCCGTCGTCCAGCCCTGGGAGAAGTAGACGACGCCGTCAGTACCGACGGCGGGCGCACCGGAGATCGTGCCCGGGATGCCCGTGTCGAACGTCCATTTGATCGACCCCGTCGACCGGAAGGCGTAGAAGATTCCCCCGTTGTCACCCCGGTAGATCGTCGAGCCGTCTGGGGAGATGGAGGCCGACGCCTCGTACATCCAGTTCTGCACGCCGACCTTCCATTTGTCGGCGCCGTTCAAGGGATTCAGGGCATAGAAGTTGTAGTCGCTGTCGCCGATGTAGAGAGTGCCGTCCGGCCCGACTGACACCGTGTTCCACGCATCGCCCGGGCCTGATCGTGTCCAGAGATGATTCCCGTTCGCGTCGAGCGCGACCACCCCCAGGCAGTTCTGGTTGAAGTACACCTGGCCGTTCGGACCGAGGGCCGGACTGCTCTCGATGCCGCACTCGCTACCCGAGTTCCAGATCCACTTCACGCTGCCATTCGGATTGAGGGCGATCATGCGGTCCGGGGCAGTCGCCGCTGTCCCGAAGTAGATCGTGCCGTCCGGGCCGATGGTTGGAGACGAGTAACTGATCCGAGTGTCGGCCGCGGAGTCCCACAACACTGCGCAGGTCGTCGTGCTCAGCGCGTGCAAACCGTTGCTGTCGGGGACGTAGACCACGCTCCCGTCCGCACTTACGGCCGGAGCCGCAGCGCTGGCGAAGAGACTGCGGTGGCATCGAAGCGATCCGTCCGGGTTGAGCGCGAAGAACCGCGTCCAGGCCGTCAGGTACACGCTTCCGTCGGGGCCGAGGACGGGCGAGGTATTGGTGTTGAGGCTCTCGTCGTAGCTGAACGACCACTGCGTTTCGGGCGGCATTGACGGGCCCTTGGCGGCGCCGCGTCCCGTGTGTTGCGGATCACCGGCATACATGGGCCAGGGATTGGCCGCGGTCGCTCCTCCCACGGGAGTCGTGAGGCCCGAGCCGAGATGCACCAGCAGCGACGCCAGCAATGCCGCTCCCGCTTTCGACCGCGCCGACCCAACCGTCCGGGTGCACGCCATTTCGCCGTACCTCCCACGCCCATGCGTGAGCGACAGTGAATGGGATGCCGCCGCTCCGCGCTCTAAAACCCCTTCCTCACCGAAAATACCCCTCGATGAGGGCTTGAACCAGGGTCGAAGGTCCTTACCTCCTGGCGGGCGGGCGTGACCTCGGCGTGAACCGCCGCCGAGGATCCGGACTTTCGAGTCCGCCCGAAGGTGGCGGCCGCCCTCAGATCTCCTCGGCCGGGAACCGGTCCTGGAGCTCGGTGATGAGGCGGTGGACGGGCTCGTTCAGCTCGGTGTCGGAGCTGCCCTCCTCGACCATGTCCGCAGCCAGCGTGCCCAGTTCGGGCCAGCTGATCCAGCCCATGGCCCCGTCCAGCAGCTCGAACGCGGTCTTGCCTTCGTGCAGCTCGATGTCGGTGGCCTGCTCGAGGCGCTCACGCAGGTCGTAGCTGCCGGGCGGGGCCACCACCACCAGCCCGGCGTCGCGGGCCTGGTCGAGGGAGCCGTCGAGAGCGGCCATGGCCGCGGCGCGCAGGTCCTCGAGGGGCACGTCGGCATCGAGCGTGCAGGCCAGCACCACGTAGGACACGGGCCCGATCAGGGCCACGTCGCAGATCCCCTGCCCGGGCAGGTCGGCCGCCCAGGGGACGACGTCCCCGCCGTCCCACTCCGCCACCGCCAGCCGGCTCTCCTCGCCGCAGGCGATCTCGAGCAGCCGGGGCGCCCATGCCTCGGTGTTCCACAGGCCCAGGGTGCGGAAGGTGTTCCACGCCAGCCGGTCGGGCCGGGACGGATCGGCCACTGACGTCAGACGGCCGTCGGTGAGCAGCGGGTCGTCGGCGTCGATCAGCCACTCCTGCGCGTCGACCCGTTCGACCCCGCTCGTTTCAGTCACAGGCTGGTCCATCGAGGCCTCCCAGGCAGTAGACGTGGTACGCGTGCTTGATCACGGGCTGGGCCACATTACGGACGTGGACGCCACCCGGGGTCATCCCCTTCTCCACGCCGCCGTGGGCATGGCCGTGGACGGCCAGGTCGGCGCCCGCCCGGTCGATGGCCTCGGCCAGCAGATAGCTGCCCAGGAACGGGTAGATCTCCAGCCGCTCGCCCCGCAGCGTGTCCTCCACCGGCGAGTAGTGGAGCAGGGCGATGCGCACGTCGGTGTGGAGCTGGCCGAGGGCGGACCCGAGGCGGTCGGCCAGGCCCCGGCTGTGGCGGATGAACGCCTTCATCTCCGGCTCGCCGAAGTCGGTGGCGCACGCCCCCGCGAAACCGCCACCGAACCCTTTCGACCCGGCCACTCCCACCGTGGTCCCGTTCACCTGGACGACGGTGGAGTCGCCCTCCAGCACGCAGATCCCGGAGTCCATGAGCAGGCCGGTGATGCGGTCGGCGGCGTCGGAGTGGTGGTCGTGGTTGCCGAGGACGGCGATGGTGGGCACGCCGATGTCGCGCAGCTCGTCCACGAGGACGGCGGCCTCGGCCGGGTCGCCGTGGCGGGTGAGGTCGCCGGCCAGCAACAGGACGTCGGCCCGCTCGCTCACGTGCTCGAAGTGGGGTCGCAGGCAGCCGCCCGAGTCCAGGCCGGCGTGCACGTCACCCACGGCCGCCACCCGGATCACGCCAGCTCCTCCTTGGCGTCGACCTCGGTCATGGTGGCGACCGTGACCGCGTTGTGCAGCGTCCGCCCCTCCAGCAGCGGCTCGACCACTTCGGCCACCGCCGACTTGCGCTCGGGTGTGGCCACGTCTCCCGTGAGCATCACCGAGTCGCCCGTCACCGTGACCGAGATGCCCAGCTCGGACACCCGGGAGTCGTGGGCCAGCGCCTCCCGCACCCGCTCCACCAGGTAGGCGGCCGGCTCGCTCACGCGAACACCGCGTCGAACAGGTCGCGGATGGGTGACGCAGGCACGACCAGGTCGTTCGACTGGGCGTAGAGCATGAGGCTCAGCACCCGGCGGGCTCCATGGCGGCGGGCGCGGCGCACCACGTAGTCCCAGTCCAGGTCGCAGCGGCTGATGATGGCCAGGGCGTCGTGCCAGTGGCGGGGCATGTGCTCGTCGTGGACGACCGCCTTGACCACCAGCAGGTCCTCGGGAGCCATCACGCAGACCTCGAGGCCCATGAACTGCTCGCGCGAGGCTCGCTCCAGCATCTCGTCGTCGAGAAGGATCCCGCCCAGGGACTTGAAGATGACGTCGACCAGGATGTCGTGCTTGTAGGCCTTGTAGAGCCAGTCCGGATAGGTCTGCTCGGTGCGGAACCCGGCCGCGGCCAGCGCCCGCAGCACCCGTCCTGCGTCCTCGGGCCGGACGAACACGTCGATATCGTGGGTCCAGCGGGGGCGGCCGTGGGTGGCGGCGCCGATGCCGCCCATGAAGACATAGGGGACGTTCTCCCCGTCGAGCACCTGGACGGTGTCGGCCAGGACGACCTCGAACAGCTCGTCGGTGGCCGGGCTGTCGGCCGACGTCGCCTCCAGGAAGTTGCTGCCCGGCGCCATAGCCGGGCGGTCCGGTACCTCGGGG
>DASUXN010000311.1:0-2494 GCA_036377875.1 Acidimicrobiales bacterium | reverse complement strand
GACGGGTCGGCACCGCCACCTCGACCGTCACCAGCAGGTCGCCCACGGTCTTGGCGTTGGCGACGCCGCGCCCGCGCACGCGAAACGTCCGTCCGGAGCGGGTGCCGGGCGGGATCTTCAGAACGACGGGCTCGTCCAGGGTGGGCACGGTGATATCGGCGCCGAGAGCGGCCTCGGCGAACGTGACCGGCACGGTGAGCGTGAGGTCCTTGCCCTTACGACCGAACAGCGGGTGCGACGCCACCGTGACCACCACGTAGAGGTCGCCGTGCGGACCACCGTTGCGCCCGGCCGCGCCCCGGCCCTTGAGCCGGATCCGCTGGCCGTCGTCCACTCCCGCTGGCACCCTGACCTTGACCTGGCGCGGGCGCAGCTCGACGCCCCGCCCGCTGCACTGCGGGCACGGCGCTTCCACGACCATGCCGCGGCCGGCGCAGCGGGGGCACGTGCGGCTGAACGAGAACAGGCCCTGGTTGTCGTCGAGCACACCCCGTCCGCTGCAGTCGGGACAGATAGTCGGGGTGGTACCGGGGGCGGCGCCGCTGCCGTGGCACACGCTGCACGTCGCCTCACTCGTGACGTTGACCGTGGTCGTGACGCCGTTGACGGCCTCGTTGAACGACAGGTGCAGCTGGGCCTCGAGGTCGGCGCCCCGCTGCGGACCGGTAGTCGTCGCCCCGGGCCTGCCGCCGGGAGCACCCGCGCCTCCCGGACCGCCCGGGCCGCGGAACCGGCCGAACAAACCGCCGAGGATGTCGCCCAAGTCGTCGGTCGTGAACGTGAAGCCGCCGGCCCCGCCCGGGCCGCCGGTGCCGCCGGGACCACCGCGGGCACCGGCACCGGGTCCCCGGGTGAAGGCCCCCGACATGGCCCCGAGCCGGCGGAACTCGTCGTACTCCTTGCGCTTGGCCGGGTCGGCCAGCACGTCGTGGGCGGCCGAGACCTCCTTGAACCGCTCCTCGCTACCGGGATTGGCGTCGGGATGGTGTTGCTTGGCCAGCTTGCGGTAGGCGCGCCGGATCTGGTCCTCGGTGGCCGTCTCCGGCACTCCGAGCACTTTGTAGAAGTCCTTCTCGAGCCACTCCTGTTGGGGCACGTCGGCCGCCCCCTACCCCCGGACGCGCACCATGGCCGGACGGACCACGCGGCCCTTCCAGCGGTACCCGCTGCGCAGCACGTCGGTCACGACAGGCCCGCCGTCGCCCTGCTCGTGAGCCACCGCGTCGGCCTCGGTGGGGTCGAAGGGCTTGTCCAACGGGTGGATGCGCTCCAGGCCCTCCTTCTCGAGGATGGCCATGAGGCTCGCCTGCACCTGCTCGAACCCGGTCCCGTGGGCGACGGCTGCGTCGAAGTTGTCGAGCACCGGCAGCAGCTTCTCCACGAGCGCCTCAGCCGCCCGCTCCACGTGCTCGCCCTGCTGGCGCAACATCCGCTTCCGGTAGTTGTCGAAGTCAGCCCGCGTCCTCTGCAACTGCTCCAGGTACTCGGCCCGCTCCTTCTCCAACCGCTTGAGCGTGGCTCTCTCCGAAGCCCGAAGCGGCTTCTCCGGCCCCACCTGGCCATCGGATGCAACCGAGTCGGCCGGAGGTCCCGCGACGGAATCGGGGTGGGGTGCCGCGGGAGCATCGGACGAGTCAGCCGGGTGGCCCGTGGGGGAGGCGCCCGATGAGGCGGGGCCCCCGTCAGGGGGTGCCTCATCGGGAGGGGTCCCCGGAGGGACAGGACCCGGCTGACGGGCCGCCAGCTCCTCGGGCGCCTCGGGGTTATCCATCGACGATCTCGGCGTCGACCACGTCGTCGTCGTTCGGCCCGGCGCCGAAGCCCCCGCCGCCGGCACCGTCGCCGTCCGATCCGGCGTTCTCGTACAGCTTCTGGGCGAACGTCTGGGTGGCGTACATGAGCTGCTCGTGGGCCTGGCGGATGGCGCCCATGTCGCTGCCCCGCAACGCTTCCTTCACGTTCTTCAGCGCTTCTTCGATCTTGGACTTCTCGTCCGGACCGATCTTGTCGGCGTAGTCCCGGAGCATGCGCTCGGTCTGGTAGACGAGGGTGTCGGCCTGGTTGCGGGTCTCCGCCTCCTCCCGGCGCCGGCGGTCCTCCTCGGCGTGGGTCTCGGCGTCGCGCACCATGCGCTGGATCTCGTCCTTGTTGAGCGAGGACTGGCCGGTGATGGTCATCGACTGCTCCTTGCCCGTACCCCGGTCCTTGGCGGACACGTGGACGATGCCGTTGGCGTCGATGTCGAACGTCACCTCGATCTGGGGCACCCCGCGCGGAGCGGGCGGCAGGCCGACCAGCTGGAACTTGCCCAGGGTCTTGTTGAACATGGCCATGTCGCGCTCGCCCTGGAGGACGTGGATCTCCACGGAGGGCTGCAGGTCCTCGGCGGTGGTGAAGACCTCGGTGCGCCGGGTGGGGATCGTGGTGTTGCGCTCGATGAGCTTGGTCATGATCTGGCCGCGGGTCTCGATACCCAGCGACAGCGGCGTGACGT
>DASUXN010000310.1:0-3328 GCA_036377875.1 Acidimicrobiales bacterium | reverse complement strand
GGCAGCCTCCCGAGCGGTTGGCTGCCCGTGCCGCGCACGTCCTCCGCGCGCCTGCCCCCCAGCCGGGGCCGGACCTCGTTGCCGAGCTGCGCATCCGGATCCCCCGCCATGTGGGGGTGATCGGCCCCGAGGACGAGCAGGGCGCCCGCTTCGCCGCGGTCGCCCTCCACCACGCCGGGCTGCCCGTCACCCTGTACAGCGACGACCTGTCGCCGGTCCACGAAGGCGTCGGCGTACTGCCCGTGACCGACCGCGGCCCGACCATGGAGGTGGCCGAGTCCCTCCTCGAGCTGGTCGGGAACACGCCTCTCGTCCGCCTGGACCGAATGGGGCGCGACCTGTCGTGCCACCTGCTGGCCAAGCTCGAGTTCCTCAATCCGGGCGGCAGTGTGAAGGACCGCCCGGCCATGGCCATGGTCGAGGCGGCCGAGAGGGCCGGGCTGCTGAGGCGGGGTGGGACGATCGTCGAGCCCACGTCGGGCAACACCGGTGTGGGGCTGGCCATCATCGCCGCTCGCCGGCGCTACCGATGCATCTTCGTCATGCCCGACAAGATGAGCCGCGAGAAGGTCGACCTGCTGCGGGCCTACGGGGCGGAGGTCGTGGTGTGCCCCACCGCCGTGGCCCCCGACCATCCGGAGTCGTACTACTCGGTGGCGGCGCGCCTCGCCGCCGAGATCCCGGGCGCCTTCCAGCCCGACCAATACCACAACCCCGAGAACCCCCTCGTGCACCAGCACACCACCGGTCCCGAGATCTGGCGGCAGACGGCCGGCCGGGTCACCCATGTCGTGGCCGGCATCGGCACAGGGGGCACCATCACCGGGGTCTCGCGGGCCCTTAAAGCGGTGAACCCGGCGGTGCAGATGGTGGGGGCCGACCCCGAGGGATCCGTGTACTCGGGCGGTTCCGGCCGGCCCTACCTGGTGGAGGGCATCGGGGAGGACTTCTGGCCCGACACCTTCGACCCCGCGGCGGTCGACCGCACCGTTGTCGTCACCGACCGGGACTCGTTCCTCACCGCCCGGCGGGTGACGCGGGAGGAGGGGATCCTGATCGGCGGATCGGGAGGGACGGCGGTGTGGGCCGCTCTCCACGTCGGCGCCGAACTGGGCCCGGACGACGTGGTCGTGGTCATCGTGCCCGACTCCGGCCGCGGTTACCTGTCCAAGATCTACAACGACGGATGGATGGCCGACTTCGGCTTCCTGCGGGCGGGCGGGCTCACGGTGGGCGAGGTGCTGGCTCGCAAGAGCGACCGCCTACCGGCCCTCGTCCACCTCCATCCCGACGAGACGGTGCGCACCGCGGTCGACGTCCTGCGGGAGTACGAGGTGTCCCAGGTCCCCGTCGTGAAGGCCGAGCTGCCGCTGGCCATGGCCGAGGTCGTTGGTGCGGTACACGAACGGGACCTGATGGACCAGGTCTTCCGCGACCGGGCCTCGCTCGACTGGCCGATCGGCAAGGTCATGAGCCCTCCGCTGCCGGCGGTGGGCTCGGGCGAGCTGGTGGAGGTGGCGGTCGAGGCCCTGGAGACGGCGGGCGCCGTGCTGGTCGTCGACGCCGGCCATCCCGTCGGCATCCTGACCCGCTCGGACGTGCTGTCCTTCCTGTCGCCGCCGCGGCAGCAGCCGTGACCGAGGTCCCCGCCGACGACGGGTTCGCCGGCCTCGGCTTCGACACCCGCGCCATCCACGTGGGCCAGCCTCCCGACCCCGCCACCGGGGCCGTCGTCACGCCGATCTACCAGACGTCGACATTCGCCCACGACGAGGTCGGCCGCCACCGCGGCTACGAGTACTCCCGGGCCGCCAACCCCACCCGCACCGCCCTGGAGGCGTGCCTGGCCTCGCTCGAAGGCGCCCGCTACGGGTTCTGCTTCGCCAGCGGCATGGCCGCCGAGGACGCCATCCTCCGCCGCCTGCGCCCCGATCAGCACGTCCTCATCCCCCACGACGCCTACGGGGGCACGTACCGGCTGCTGGCCCGGCTGCTGCAGGCCAACTTCACCCCCGTCGACCTCTCCGACCTAGCCGCGGTCGAGGCCGCGTGGCGGCCCGAGACGGCGATGGTGTGGGTCGAGTCGCCCACCAACCCGCTGCTCAGCATCGTCGACATCGCCGCCGTGGCCGACTTCGCCCACACCCGGGGGGCGGCCTGCGTGGTCGACAACACCTTCGCCACCCCTTGGCTCCAGCTGCCCCTAGACCTCGGGGCGGACGTGGTCGTCCACTCCGCCACCAAGTACCTGGGCGGCCACTCCGACGTGATCGGCGGGTTCGCGGCCTGCAACGACCCTGACGTGGCCGAGTCGCTCGGCTTCGTCCAGCGCGCCGCGGGGGCGGTGCCCGGCCCGTTCGACTGCTTCCTGGTGATGCGGGGGGTGAAGACGCTGTCGGTCCGCATGGCCCGCCACTGCGCCAACGCCGAGGCCGTCGTGGACCTGCTGGCCGGCCACGCCGCCGTCGTCGACATCCGCTACCCGGGCCTCCCCTCCCATCCCGGCCACGCCACCGCCGCCCGCCAGATGCGGGCGTTCGGCGCCATGGTGTCGTTCACGGTGAGCGGTGGAGAGGAGGCGGCGCTGGCGGTGGTGGCCGCCACCAACGTCTTCACCCTCGCCGAATCGCTGGGGGGCGTGGAGTCGCTCATCGAGCATCCGGCCCGCATGACGCACGCCTCGGTGGTCGGCTCCCCCCTCGAGGTGAACCCCGGCCTCATCCGCATCTCGGTGGGCATTGAAGACCCTGACGACCTGGTCGCCGACCTTCGTCAGGCGTTGAACCGCCTCGCTCCCTGAGTTTGGCGCCCCCTGCTCCCGGGGGATCACCTTTCCGTGAAGCGCACGAGCCTCAGGGCCGTGGCGCTGGCCGGGGCGATGCTCTTCCTCTTCGCCTTGGCTGCGCCCGCCCTCGCCCAGACCGACAACACCGCGGTGGCGGTCAACACGGAAGACGGTTCCTCGGTGTTCAGCTTCGCCTTCGACATCAAGCGGGTGGGGGGCGACGTGGTCGACCCCTTGAACGGGGCGGTCGCCTACGCCAGCTGCACCGACTGCGAGACCGTGGCCGTCGCCATCCAGATCGTCCTCGTCTCGGGCGACCCCGACGTGGTGGCGCCCCAGAACGTCGCCGTCGCCGTCAACGACGACTGCGAGCTGTGCCTCACCCTCGCCCTCGCCTACCAGTACGTCTTCGGCGCCGGCGACGAGCCTCTCCACTTCACCAAGGAGGGCAAGGAGCGGCTGAAGGAGGTCAAGAAGGCCTTCAAGGAGCTGGAGGGCACGACCATGTCCACCGCCGAGTTGCTGCCCATCGTCCAGGCCCTC
>DASUXN010000309.1:0-3150 GCA_036377875.1 Acidimicrobiales bacterium | reverse complement strand
GCGTGGTCAGCGACTTGACGGCGGCAAGCGTGCAGCCCAACGCATGGGCCGCTTCGGCCTCGGGCAGGTCGAGGTGGTACCGGAGCACCACCGCCGCTCGCTGGCGATCCGGCAGCTGCTGCAGCGCCTGCCAGATCGCCTCGTGATCGGTCGAAGCCTGTTCGAAGGCGGACGTGGGCTCCCGCCGGGCCTGTGCCGCGAGGTAGCGGCGTTCGACCACCCGCCGCCGGATCCCGCCCCGGACCTGGTTGACGACGGCCCGGCGCAGGTAGGGCACGACGTCGTCGACCCGACCCTTGCGGTACTGGGCGTAGGTGGCGGCGAACGCCTCGGCCACCGCGTCCTCCGCCCACTGGACGTCGCCCGCCAGCAGGTACGCGAGCCGCACCATCGATCGGCGGTGCTCGGCGAACACCTCGGCGAACCCGTCCACCCACTCCCGGGCGCCAGCCGGATCGCTGGTGGGTCTGGTGGCCGCTGGCCCATCGATGGGGAGCGCCAAGGACATGCGCCGTCTCCTCGTCTCGTTCCCCCTGTAGATGCGCCGAGGCCCGGAAAGGTCGCGCTCGATGCTGGGAAACTGCTGCCGCCGCCGGAACCGACTTAGTCGGCGATGTCGACGTTGGCCTCCACGCCCTCGCGGGCGCCCGCGGCCCGTACGACGGTGCGCAGAGCCTGGGCCACCCGGCCGCGGCGGCCGATGATGCGGCCCATGTCGGAGGGGGCGACGTGCAGGCGCAGGGTCAGCGCCCGCCTGCCCTCCTCGGCCTCGATCACCACCGACTCGGGATCGTCCACGATGGCCTTGGCCAGGTAGTCGAGCACCGACCGGGACAGGCCCCCAACGAGGCGGTTGCCCTCGTCGCCGTCGTCTTCGACGTCGTCGTCCAGGTCGTCGTCGTCCAGGTCGTCGTCGAGATCGTCGTCGAGCACCGACGGGTCGCTCACGACGGCGAACCGCCAACGGCGTGGGTGGCCGGCGAAGCTGCGCTCGGCGCGCTCGCGGTGGCACCACCGCCCTTGAACTGGTCCCACGCTCCGGAGATCTCGAGGAGCTTCCGGGCCCGGTCGCTGGGCTGGGCGCCCTGGCGCAGCCACCCGACGGCCTTGTCGTTGTCGATCCGCACCGCCGACGGCTCGGCCCGCGGGTCGTAGATGCCCACGATCTCGATGAACCGGCCGTCGCGGGGCGACCGCGAGTCCGACGCCACCAGCCGGTAGGTCGGCTGCTTCTTCTTGCCCACGCGCATGAGCCGCAACTTGACTGCCATCCGTCCTCTTCCTCTTGGCGACTGTTAGCGAAGCCCGGCCAGCTGGGGGGGGATGCCTTTGCCCCGGCCCCCCTTGCCGACCAACCTCATGATCTTCTGCATCTCCTTGAACTGCTTCAGCAGCTGGTTCACGTCGGAGGTCGTGACACCGCTGCCGTTGGCCACCCGGAGCCGGCGGGAACCGTTCATCAACGAAGGGTCCCGGCGCTCGGCCGGAGTCATCGACTTGATGATCGCCTCCACCCGGGCGATCTCCCGGTCGTCGATCTCCGCCTTCTTCAGCTCCTTGGGAACTCCCGGCAGCATACCGACCAGATTCTGAAGGGGGCCCATCTTCTTGATCTGCTGCATCTGCTCGAGGAAGTCCTCGAGCGTGAACTGGCCGGTGGTGAGCTTCTCGGCCGCTTCCTGGGCCTGCTCCCGCTCGAAGGCCTGCTCGGCCTTCTCGATGAGGGTGAGCATGTCGCCCATGCCCAGGATCCGGCCCGCCATGCGGTCGGGGTGGAAGGGCTCGAAGTCGGCCAGCTTCTCCCCCACCGAGGCGAAGGCGATGGGCTTGCCGATGACCTCCTTGACCGAGAGGGCAGCACCACCTCGGGCGTCGCCGTCCAGCTTGGTGAGGATCACCCCGTCGATCTCGAGGACCTGGTGGAACGACTCGGCCACGTTGACCGCGTCCTGGCCGGTCATGGCGTCGACGACGAGGAACGTGTAGTTCGGGTTGACGGCAGCCGAGATCTGGCGGGCCTCGTCCATCAACTCCTCGTCCACGTGGAGGCGGCCGGCGGTGTCGACGATGAGCACGTCACGCCCCCGCCGCTGGGCCTCCTCCAGGCCCGACTTCGCCACCCGAACCGGGTCGGTCGGCTCCGACCACACGGGCACGCCCACCTGCGAACCGAGCACCTTCAGCTGCTCGACGGCGGCCGGGCGCTGGAGGTCGGCCCCCACCAGCATCGGTTGACGGCCCTGCTGCTTGAACCAGCGGGCCAGCTTGCCGGCCGCCGTCGTCTTACCGGAACCCTGGAGGCCGGCCAGCATCACCACCGTGGGCGGGCGGGGCGAGTAGGTGATCTTGAGGGTCTGGCCGCCCAGGATGTTGACGAGCTCCTGGTTGACGATCTTGACGACCTGCTGGGCCGGGCTCAGGCTGGCCGACAGGTCGGCGCCGACGCACTGCTCGCGGATGCGGGCGACCACGTTGCGGACGACCTTGAAGTTGACGTCGGCCTCGAGGAGGGCGAGGCGGATCTCCCGCAGGACCTCGTCGACCTCGGCCTCGCCCATCCGCCCGCGGCCGCGCAGGCGCTTGAAGATGACTTCGAAGCGGTCGCTCAACGAGTCGAACATGGCCAATCCAGGGTAGCGGTAGGCGGGCCGCTTCCCCGCCCACCTCCCACCTCAGGCGCTGTGGGGCGGCTCCGCCGGCTCGGCCTCGCGCTTCTCGGCCCGTAGCGAGGCGACCACGGCCACGGTCAGCACGGTGGCGATCACGCCCAGCGAGAGCCAGATGGGCAGGTGGTACACGTCGGCCAGGAGCATCTTGATCCCCACGAAGGCGAGGATCACGCCCAGGCCGGCGTTGAGGTAACGGAACCGCCCGGCCATGCCGGCCAGGCAGAAGTACAGGGCCCGCAGGCCGAGGATGGCGAACGCGTTGGACGCGAAAACGATGAACGGCTCGCGGCTCACCGCCAGGATGGCCGGCACCGAGTCCACCGCGAAGACCACGTCCGTCGACTCCACCAGCACCAGCACCGCGAAGAGAGGCGTGGCCAGCCGTCGGCCCGACTTGCGGGTGAACATCTTCTGGCCGTCGTAGTCGGTGCTCGACGGGATGACGCGCCGAACCAGCTTGAGGACAGGGTTGTTCTCGGGG
>DASUXN010000308.1:0-7191 GCA_036377875.1 Acidimicrobiales bacterium | reverse complement strand
TCCACGGAGAGGATGAAGCAGTTGTGGACGCGTAGGTTGCCGCTCAGGTACTCGCCGCTCTCGGTCTGGATGTCGTAGACGGGCAGCTCGCCGACCACGCCCACCGCCTCGACCTCCACCAGCCGCATCGAAGGCGCAGCTGCGTCGGCCACCGCGTTACGGCGTGCAGCCGGCACCTTGGCGAGGGCGGCGTCGAGGTCGGCGGCAGGGCCGGCGCCGATGAAGCCGATCTCGTCGGCGAAGCGGTGGCCGTCGGTGGCCACGGTGATGTTGAGGACCCAGAAGTCGTTGCCCCCGGGCCGGCGCTCGGACACGCGGCGGACCCGGGAGAAGATCCCGAAGCGCATGAGCAGCGACTGCACGCCCCGCACCACGTGCTCCGACGCCATGGCGAGCCCGACCACTGCGCCCGTCGCCGAAACCCACCCCTCGGCCTGGAACAGGCTGCGCAGGTAGGCCGCGGCCACCGGCAGCGGCGCGGTGTAGAGCGACTCGGGCACGGAGGCCTCGACGCCCTGGCGGTGGAGGCCCCAGCGCTTGACGAAACCGGCCAGCCCGCTGCCGTCAAGGCGCAGGCGCCGACCCGGCGACACGGCGATGCCGCCGCCGCCCATGGCCCAGTCGCCCGCCGAACGCTCGGTCGCCCGGATGCCGGGAAGGGCATCGGCCAGGGCCTTGCGGAGCCACTGCTCCTCGGCCTCGCCGTTGACGGTGACCTCGCCGCCGGCGACACCCTTGCCGCCGACGTCGACGATGTAGCCGCCGGCCTGGATCCAGCCGGCCACGGCGGCCTCACCCACGCCCTCGCGGGTGATCTGGCCGTCGCCCCACGCGTCGGTGGGGTGCCACTCCAGGCGGTCGCCGGAGCGCAGCTGACCGGCGGGGACGAACTCGCCGGACGAGCCGTTGCGGCCCGCCCGCCACACGAGGTGGTCGGCGGTGACCTCGAGCAGGTAGCCCTCGGACGTCCGGACGCGCAGGACGGTCTTGGTGCCATTGGCCTTGACGGCCACGACGCTGGTCAGGCCGGAGGCGTCGAACACCTTCGTGCCGACCGCGCCCCGGTCGACCAGCTCACCGATGGGGACGAGGCCCTCGGGCGTGCTGATCAGGGCGTGCCACGGCTGGCAGGCGGAGGCCTGCTGCGGCTCCCCGGCCACGCCGATGTTGAACCACACCGGTGAGTTGAACGCCGCCTTCTGGTGGACGATCAGGTGCTTCAGCTCGTCCCGGAAGGCCTCGGCCTCCTCGTCGTCGACGAAGTACCCGTCCTTCAGGCCCCAGGCGGTGACGGTGTCGACCACTCGGTCGGCGACCTGGCGCAGCGACCGCTCCCGCTCGGGCGAGCCGAGCTGCCCACGGAAGTACTTCTGGGCCACGATGTTGGTGGCGTTCTGGGACCACGTAACCGGGAACTCGACGTCCCGCTGCTCGAAGGCCACCGACCCGTCCCGGAAGTTGGTGATGCGGGCATCCCGGCGCTCCCAGGCCACCGCGTCGTACGGATCCTCACCGGGGGTGGTGAATTGACGGCGGAGTCCGATGCCAGCCTTCTCCGGGGCCATAGCCATGGGCGGGATGCTCCTTCCGGGCGGTGGCGGGACCACAACATCTTGTGGTGCGTGTCCGCCCTACCACTAAATGACGAGTATGTAATTTCAGCAGTGGAGGCCCCGGATGTCAACCTCCGGGTGCTGCCGTCGGTGCTGGTCAGAGGCGGTTCGCGAAGGTTTGCACGCTCCGTCGCGGGCCGTTCCCGATGGTAGGAGGCCCGGACCTGTGCATCGCTAGGGGGTAAAAGTCCTCCCCAACCTGTGGATGGGGGAACTAGTCGTCGGGGTCGGCGAGCAGGCCGGCTTCGCGCTGGAAGTCGCCGGCGCCCTCGAAGCCCTTGTAGACGCTGGCGAAGCGCAGGTAGGCGACCTCGTCGAGCCGGCGCAGGCGGGCCAGCGCCTCCTGGCCGATGCGGGCGCTGGGAACCTGGCCGCCCTCCATGCGCATCGCCTCTTCGATCTCGACGGCCAAGGCCTCGAGCTGCTCGGCGGAGACGGGCCGGTTCTTGGCCGCCGACCGCATGCCGGCGACGAGCTTCCCGCGCTCGAACGGCTCCCTCGTTCCCGACCGCTTCAGGACGAGGAACGGCACCTCGTCGAGCCGCTCGTAGGTGGTGAACCGCCGCGAGCAGTTGAGGCACTCCCGCCTGCGCCGGATGGCGGCGCCCTCGTCGGCCAGGCGCGAGTCGACGACCTTGTCGTCGAGGCTGGAGCACGACGGGCAGCGCACGACCCGACCGTACCCCCCTGGGAAACGGTCAGGAGGCCGGCAGCCTGAGCCTCTCCCCCACGTGCAGAACCGCACCGCCACGAGCGCGAGCGAGCCGGTCGACGACCGGACGTGGGTCGCCATCCGGATCGAGCCGCTCTGCGATCGACCAGAGGGTGTCGCCGGGCTGGACGACGTAGGTGGTGCCACTGCGCAGCTCGGTGGGGCGATCGGGAGCGGGAAGAGGGCCGCCCCCGAACATCCCCAGCGCGGCGTACACGCCGAGCACGAGCGCCACGACCAGGCCGGCGGCAACGGCCCGGCGGCGCCGATAGGTGCTGGCCGGCAGCCGCTCCGCCGGAGCCACGACGAGCCGGCCGGATCGGCCGTCGACGCGCGGTGGCGCCCAGGGCACGGCTTCCACGGCGCTGCTCGACACGGCGACCACGACGACCTCCTTCGACGGGGCGATACGGAACGTCCGTTCGCTACCAGACGAGTAGACCACGAACGCTCGTTCGGCGTCAACGGCTTTCTCGAACGGGTGTTTGCCTTCTACGGAGTGAAATGGTACGGTTCCACTCGAACAGGCGTTCGACGGAGGGAGACACCGTGACGGAAGGCAGCCTGACCGCACGCCAGCAGGGCATTCTCGAATACATCGAGTCGCAGATGCGCACCCGCGGCTTCCCGCCGTCGGTGCGCGAGATCGGCGAGGCGGTCGGCCTCACCTCCACGTCCACCGTGCACGCCCACCTGAACACCCTCCAGCGCCTCGGTTACCTGCGGCGCGATCCGACCAAGCCGCGCGCCATCGAGGTCCGGTGGGACTCGTCGTCGGGCGTGGCCATGGAGCGCCGGCCCACCCGCCACGTCCCGCTGGTGGGCGACGTCGCCGCTGGCACCGACGTGCTGGCCGAGGAGAACGTCGAGGAGCTCTTCCCCCTGCCCGCCGACTGGACGGGCGACGGGCCCGTATTCATGCTTCGGGTCCGCGGCGACTCGATGATCGAGGCGGGCATCCTCGACGGCGACTACGCCGTGGTCCGCAAGATCGAGGGCGAGCCCCGCAAGGGCGAGATAGTCGTGGCCGGCATCCCCGGCGAGGAGGCCACGGTCAAGACGTTCACCCGGCGGGGCAGCAAGGTGGTGCTCCTCCCCGCCAACTCGGCCTACGAGCCCATCGAGCTCGACCCCGCCGACTTCCGGCTCTACGGCAGAGTGGTCACCATAATCCGCCAGCTCTGAACCGCTGCCAGCCGACGAGCCCCGCGGCCGGGCCGACGGCGCCGATGAGGGCTACTGCGAGCACGAGAATGGCCGAGTTCCGTTCGGCGGCGCCACCGGCCTCGATGGCCAACGGGGCGGCCACCAGCGTCGCCCCACCCGGCACGGTCGCCTCGGGCGAGGGGACCTCGGGCGTGGTCGTCGTCGGCGCAGGTGACGTGGTCGAGGTCGTGGCGGGCCGCGGCCGGGCGGTCGTCCCTGGCGCGGCCGCTGGGGCGGGCGGCGCGGTGACCTCGGGCGAGCCGCCGGCGCGGCTGCCCACGGCCGCAGCCACGTCGAGGCGACCCTGGCACCCGGACCCACAGCTGATCTTGTCGAGGCTGCCGAGCAACCGGGACACGGCGCTGCTCGGGCTCAGCCCCTGGGCGAGCAGGAGGGCGACGGCCCCGGACACGTGGGGAGCGGCCATCGACGTGCCCGCTACCCACGCGTAGCGTCCGTTCGGATAGGTCGAGAGGATGTCGTTGCCGGTGCCGCCGGTGTTGCCCCCGGGCGCCACCAGGCCCCATTTGGCGTTGCCGATGCCACTGGAGTACGACGCCACCCCGCCCGACTTGTCCGTGGCGCCCACCACCAGGGCGTTGAGCGAGCCGTAGTTGGAGCTGCCGAGGCCGGCGACGCCCAGGTTCTCGTTGCCGGAGGCGAGCACGGGCACGGCGTTGCGACTCCAGGCGTACTCGATTCCCGGCCGCAGCGGCGTCCCAAGCAGGGAGACGACCAGGAAGTTGGGGTCTCCCACGCTCAGGTTGACGACCTTGGCCCCCCGGTCGACGACCCAGCGGATGGCGGCGTTGATGTCCTCCACCGACCCCTTCCCGTCGTCGTCGACGGCCTTGGCCACGACGAGGCGAGCGTCGGGTGCGACGCCCGCCACCCCACGGCCGTTGCCGGTGGCGGCGGCGGCGATGCCGGAGACCATCGTGCCGTGGCCGTGGACGTCGTAGGCGTTGCCCTCCCGGCACGTGCCGCCCACGCAGTTGGCGGTGGCGTCGATCTTGCCCCGCAGATCGGGATGGTCGGGGTCGACGCCGGTATCGACGATGCCGATCGTCACACCTGACCCGGTCGACCCTCCCCAGGCGTCGGCGGCACCGATCTGGGCCAGGTTCCACTGCATGTCAAAGAACGAGTCGTCGGTGGCGTGGGCGGGCGTGACACCGCCCAGGGCCGCGCCCAAGGCGCAGCACAGCGCGACGACACAGCGGGCTAACCGGGACATGAGCGGACCAATGGTGGACTGTCAGGCGTCGGTATGTGAGTCGGCTCGCTCGAGGAGCGTCTTGAGACCGGCGTAGACGGCGTCCAGGTCGGCGCCGCTTACCCGCTCGTCGGCGTGGTGGGCGAGGTTGGGGTCGCCAGGGCCGAAGTTGGTAGCAGGAACGCCGCGGGCGGCGAAGCGGGCGACGTCGGTCCAGCCCAGCTTGGCTTCGGGCGGTAAGCCTGTGGAGACCAGCAGCGAGGTCAGCAGGGGGTGGCCGAGCGACGGCGGGGCGGCCACCGCGAAGTCGACAAGCTCGAATTCGTCGGCCTCGGCCAGCACCTCGCGTACGTGGCCGGCCGCCTCCTCGGGCGTGCGGTCGGGGGCGAAGCGGTGGTTGACGGTGAGGGTGGCGGCGTCGGGAACCACGTTGCCGGCCACGCCTCCCTCCACGAACACGGCTTGGAGGCTTTCCCGGAAGGTGCAGCTGTCCATCTCGACGAACCGGCCGGTGTAGGCCTCCAGCGCAGCCACGTCGCGGCCCAGGCGGTGGATGGCGTTGCGCCCTAGCCAAGGGCGGGCGGAGTGGGCCCGCACCCCGCGATAGGTCAGCCGGGCCCGGAGCGTGCCCTGGCAGCCCGCCTCGACCCGCGCCCCGGTGGGCTCGGCGAGGATGGCGGCGTCCGCGTCGAGCAAGGCGGGGTGCTCCCGGAACAGCCGCTCGATCCCGTTGAAACGGGCGTCGATCTCCTCGCACTCGTAGAACACGTAGGTGACGTCGACCGACGGCTCAGACACGGTGCGGGCCAGCTCGGCCAATACCGCCACCCCGCCCTTCATGTCGCACGCCCCGATCCCCCACAGCTCGTCGCCGACGAGGCGGGCCGACTCGTTTCCGTGGGGCGGGACGGTGTCGGTGTGGCCCGCCAGCAGCAACCGCCGGCCCCTGCCCAGCGCCGTGCGGGCGACCAGGTTCTCGCCGACCCGGATCACGTCCAGCCACGGCACCGGCCGCAGCAGCGCCTCGAGGTGGTCGGTGATGGCCCGCTCGTGGTGGCTGACCGAGGGGATGTCGACGAGCTCGGCGGTGAACGCCAGCAGCTCGGTCACCTCACGAGCCGACGCCGTGCTCGCGGAGGATGTCCTCCAGCTTGCCCTTGTCGTGGCGGTCGCCCTCGGACAGGCGGCGGATGACCAGCGCACACGGCAGCCCGAACTCGCCCCCCGGGAACTCCCGCTTGCGCGACGCCTGCACAACCACCGACCAGGGCGGCACGACGCCCCGGCTCAGCTGCTCGCCCGTCTGGGCGTCGATGACGGGGATGCCGGGGTTCAGGATCACGCTCTCGGCCAGCACGCACCCGTTCCCCACCCGGGCGCCCTGGGTGATCATGCAGCGGCTGCCGATCAGGCAGTCGTCGCCGATCATGACCGGCGCGGCCTGGGGCGGCTCGAGCACACCGCCGATGCCCACTCCCCCCGACAGGTGGACGTTGGCCCCGACCTGGGCGCACGACCCGACCGTGGCCCACGTGTCGACCATGGTGTTGGCCCCGACCCGAGCGCCGATGTTGACGTAGCTGGGCATCATCACCACGCCCCGGTCGAGGAACGAGCCCCAGCGGGCCGACGCCCCCGGCACCACCCGCACCCCGGCCTCCTCGTAGCCGTGCTTCAACGGGATGCGGTCGGCGTATTCGAAGGGCCCCAGCTCCACCGTCTCCATGGCCGACAGGCGGAAGAGCAGAAGGATCGCCTGCTTGACCCAAATGTTCACGACGACCTGATCGGTCTCGGGGTCGACCTCGGCGGCGCGGATCTCGCCCCGGTCGAGCAGGCGCACGGCCTGGCGGACGACGGCCAGTGCGTCCTCGTGGCCGGATGTGAGCTCGGCCCGCCGCTCCCACAGCTCTTCGATCTGGGACTGGAGGTCAGCCATCGGCGCCGAGCGTAGCGGCGCCCGCCCCGTCGCTCTGGGGACCCACCGAACGCCGCAGGGCCGCATGCAGAGACGTCGGCGTCAGCACGCCGAGGAAGCGGTCGTCCTCGTCGCCGAGCACCGCCACCCAGCCGGCGTCGTGCAGGAGCAGGACCGAGAACGCGTCCTTCAGGGTGGCCCGGGCGGGCACCCACGCCACCACCCGCCGGGCCCGCTCCCCGGCGGTCTCCGTGTCGTGGCCAACCGTCAGCCGGCCTGCGTCCAGCCACCCGTGCAGGCGCCCGGCCCCGTCGACGACCGCCGCCCACCCCACCCCGTCCCCCATAACCGCCCGGCGGGCCTCGGCCAACGACGCGTCGGCTGCCACCACCGGGGGCTTCTCGAGCGCGGCGGCGTCGATGGACGTGACCATCAGCCGCTTCAGGCCACGGTCGGCGCCCACGAAGTCGGCCACGAACGCCGTCGCCGGCCGGGCCAGGATCTCGGCCGGCGTGTCGTACTGGGC
>DASUXN010000307.1:0-2621 GCA_036377875.1 Acidimicrobiales bacterium | reverse complement strand
GGGGCCGGGGCAACTCGGTGGCCGCCGAGGAGGGCGCCACCCCGGTGCAGCTCCTGTCCAAGCACGGCATCGACGGGCCCGACGGGGTCACGTTCATGCAGGCCTCCCGGATCACCAAGCCGGGCGGGGGCTGAACAGGCGCCTCCCATGTCACGGTCCGTGACTTCATCGAGCGCATCGAGGGCGACCTCCCCGGCACCGTGGTGGTGGCCGACATGGAGGCCGGCCTGGAGCACCTGTCGTGGGCGGGCGGGACCCTCCGCTACGTCGACGTGCTGCTGATCGTGGCCGAGCCGCAGTCGAAGGTGCTCCTCACCGCCACCCGGGCCCACCGCCTGGCCGCCCAGCTCGGCATCGAGCGGGTCGCCTTCGTGGGCAACCGGGCCCACCCCGGCGAGGAGGCCCGCCTCCAGGCCTTCGCCGACTCGCTGGGCAGCGAGCTGCTGGCCGTCGTCCCCGACGACCCGGCCGTCACCGATGCCGACCGGCTGGGATGCTGCCCGCTCGACACCGCCCCCGGCTCGCCCGCCGTCCAGGCCATCCAGCGCCTGGCCGACGACCTCGAGGCCCGGTTCCTCGTCCCTACCGGCTGACCCCGGCCGCCGGTGCCGCCGGCGCCGAGCTACGAGACGTCGACGATCTCGACCTTCAGCACGCTGCCGTTGGGGGCCTCGAACTCGGCCGTCCCGCCGGCCCGCTTGCCCATCAGGGCCTGCCCGAGGGGGGAGCCGGGGGTCACGATGTCGAGGCTGTCGTCCACCCGCTCCTCGATGGAGCCGAGGAGGTAGCGCTCCACGTCGTCGTCGCCGTCGTAGCGCAGCGCGACCACGCAACCGGCCACCACCACGCCGCCGGCGTCGGCCCGGTCGTCCACGACGGTGGCCTGGGCGAGGATGCGCTCGATGTGGCGGATGCGGGCCTCCATCTTCCCCTGGGAGTCCTTGGCGGCGTGGTAGTCGCCGTTCTCCGACAGGTCGCCCAGCATCCTGGCCGCCTCGATGGCCCGGGCGATCTCCACCCGTCCCCGGGTGGTGAGGTCCTCCAGCTCCTCCCGGAGCCGGTCGTGGGCCTCCCGCGACAGGTGCGTCTCGGTCATGGCGACGAGGCTACCCGCCCCCCGGGAAGGCGCTAGCGCCCGGAGGGCCGCGCCCGGTACAGTGAGATTGCCGTGTCCACCACACTCGTAGTCCTCATTCCGTAGCGCACACCGGTTCCGGTGTGCGCTGTCGACCGTCCACCGCAGTGGGCGGTTTTTCGTTTCTCAGGAGCAGAACGCAATGACCCACAGGGTCGGGGTCCTCGCCGGTGACGGCATCGGGCCGGAGGTCGTCGCCGAGGCGCTGAAGGTCGTGCGCGCCACCGGTGTCACCCTCGACACCGTCGAGTACGACCTGGGCGGTGCGCGCTATCTGCGCACCGGCGAGGTCCTCCCCGACGGCGTGCTGGACGAGCTGCGGGGCCTCGACGCCATCCTGCTGGGCGCGGTGGGCACGCCCGAGGTCCCTCCCGGTGTGATCGAACGGGGGCTGCTGCTGCGCCTGCGGTTCGAGCTGGACCTCTACGTCAACCTGCGCCCCATGGAAGGGGCCCGGATCGACGCCGTGGTCGTGCGGGAGAACACCGAGGGCAGCTACGCCGGCGAGGGCGGGTTCCTGCGCAAGGGCACGCCGCACGAGGTGGCCACCCAGGGCTCGGTGAACACCCGCTTCGGGGTGGAGCGGTGCCTGCGGTTCGCCTTCGAGCTGGCCCAGTCCCGGTCCCGGCGCCACCTCACCCTGGTGCACAAGACCAACGTGCTCACCTTCGCCGGCGACCTGTGGCAGCGGGCCTGCAAAGAGGTGGCCACCGAGTTCCCCGACGTCGCCACCGCCTACGACCACGTCGACGCCGCCTGCATCCACCTGGTCGAGCGGCCCGAGCGCTACGACGTGGTGGTCACCGACAACCTCTTCGGCGACATCCTCACCGACCTGGGCGGGGCGGTGGCGGGAGGCATCGGCATGGCCGCCTCCGCCAACCTCAACCCGGCCGGCACCGGGCCGTCGCTGTTCGAGCCGGTGCACGGCTCGGCGCCCGACATCGTGGGCACGGGGAAGGCCAACCCACTGGCCGCCGTACGATCGGCGGCGATGATGCTCGAGTTCCTGGGGGAGGCCGATGCGGCCGCCCGCATCACCAAGGCGGTCTCGGCGGCGACGTCGCTGTCGGGCACCACGTCAGAGTTGGGCGACGCCGTCGCGGAAAGGGTCTAGCCACATGCCCCTGCAGAAGGTCGACAAGATCTGGATGGACGGCCAGCTGGTGGACTGGGACGACGCCAAGGTCCACATCCTCACCCACACCCTCCACTACGGCTGCGGCGTGTTCGAGGGCATCCGGGCCTACGCCACGTCGCGCGGCCCCGCCGTGTTCCGCCTCACCGACCACATCGAGCGGCTGTTCAACAGCGCCAAGATCTTCCTCCTCGACGTGCCGTACACGGTCGAGCAGCTGGTCGAGGCCACCAAGGAGACGGTGCGCGTCAACGGGGTGGAGTCGTGTTACATCCGCCCCCTCGTCTACCTGGGCTACGGCGAGATGGGGCTGAACCCCCTGCCGTGCCCGGTCAACGTGTCGATCGC
>DASUXN010000306.1:0-2263 GCA_036377875.1 Acidimicrobiales bacterium | reverse complement strand
GACGAGGTCGACTCCATCCTCATCGACGAGGCCCGCACGCCGCTCATCATCAGCGGCCCGGCCGCCGAGTCGGCCCGCCTCTACTACCAGTTCGCCGGCATCGTGCGGGCCCTCACCCGCGACGTCGACTACGAGGTGGAGGAGGAGAAGCGCACCGTCGTCCCTACCGAGCCCGGCATCGAGAAGGTGGAGCGCCAGCTCGGCGTCGACAACATGTACGACGCCGTCTCGGTCAACTACGTCCACCAGCTCCAGAACGCCCTCAAGGCCAAGGAGCTGTACAGGCGTGACAAGGACTACGTCGTCATGGACGGCGAGGTGAAGATCGTCGACGAGTTCACCGGCCGCATCCTGGAGGGCCGGCGCTGGTCGGACGGCCTCCACCAGGCCGTCGAGGCCAAGGAGCGGGTCAAGATCAAGGAGGAGAACCACACCTGGGCCACGGTGACCCTCCAGAACTACTTCCGTCTCTACGAGAAGCTCTCCGGTATGACCGGCACGGCCGAGACCGAGGCCTCGGAGTTCGCCAACACCTACAACCTCCCCGTCGTGCCCATCCCCACCCACCGGCCCATGGTGCGCCAGGACCTGGGCGACCTCATCTACAAGACCGAGGAGGCCAAGTTCGGGGCCGTCGTGGACGACGTGGTGGAGCGCAACGACAAGGGCCAGCCCATCCTCATCGGCACTGCCTCGGTGGAGAAGTCCGAGGTGCTCTCCCGGCTCCTGGACAGGCGGGGCGTGGACCACAGCGTGCTCAACGCCAAGCAGCACACCCGGGAGGCCCACATCGTGGCCCAGGCGGGCCGGTTGGGAGCCGTCACGGTCGCAACCAACATGGCCGGCCGGGGCGTCGACATCCTCCTGGGCGGCAACCCCGAGGGGCTGGCCCGCCAGGAGGTCGTCGCCCGAGGCGTCGAGCCCGACGGCGAGGAGGGCAAGGCCCTGTACGAGAAGCTCCTTCCCGGCTTCGAGGAGGAGACCAGGGCCGAGGGCGACGAGATCCGGGCCCTGGGCGGCCTCTACGTCCTGGGCAGCGAGCGGCACGAGAGCCGCCGCATCGACAACCAGCTCCGGGGCCGCTCCGGCCGCCAGGGCGACCCCGGCGAGAGCCGCTTCTTCCTCTCCCTCGAGGACGAGCTCATGCGCCTCTTCGCCACCGGAGCCATGAACTGGGTGATGGGCAAGGCCCTCCCCGACGACGTGCCCATCGAGGCCAAGATGGTCACCAAGGCCATCGAGCGGGCCCAGACCACCGTCGAGCAGCGCAACGCCGAGATCCGCAAGGACGTCCTCAAGTACGACGAGGTCATGAACGAGCAGCGCAAGGTGATCTACGCCCGGCGCATGCAGATCCTCGACGGCGAGGACCTCCGGGAGCGCACCTTTGAGATCCTCGAGGCGGCGGTGGAGGGCCTGGTCAACGGCTACCTCCCCTCCGACTACACCGAGGAGTGGGACCTGGAGGGACTGCTCACCGAGGTGCGGCTGTACTACCCCACCGAGTTCAGCGTGGACGACCTCACCCGCGCCGCCACCACCGAGGAGGTGGCCCAGGCCCTGCTCACCGAGGCGACCGCCTACTACGAGAAGCGCGAGGCGGAGCTGCCGGGGGGGACCGAGACCCTGCGCCAGCTGGAGCGCTCGATCATGCTGCAGATCATCGACCAGAAGTGGCGGGAGCACCTGGCCGAGATGGACTACCTGCGGGACGGCATCAACCTGCGGGCCATGGGCCAGCAGGACCCGCTGGTGGCGTGGCAGCGGGAGGGCTACGACATGTTCGGCCAGATGGTGGCCGGCATCGACGACGACTACGTCAAGTACGTCATGCACGTCGAGGTGCTGGTGGACCGGCCCGCCCAGCCCGACCTCGACCGGGCCAGCTACGTGGCGCCCGAGGACCCGGTCCAGGACTTCAAGGCCGGCCCCGCCCCGGCCGCCGCCCCCCCGTCCGGCAACGGCCAGGCCGAGTTGGCCCCCGCCCCCGAGGAGGTCACCCAGGCGCCGTTGGTGAAGGGGGCCCAGGAGAAGCTGGGCCGCAACCAGCCCTGCTGGTGCGGGAGCGGCAAGAAGTTCAAGCTCTGCCACGGGCGTTCGTAAGGACCGCGCAGCCGTGCGCGACTTCACCGACGACCTGGGCGCCCTGGGCCAGCGGCTGGCCGACGCCGAGGGCTACCTCGACCTCGAGACCAAGCGCAAGCGCCTCTCCGAGCTCGAGGCGGTGCTGGCCCGTCCCGACCTGTGGGACGACGCCGACCAC
>DASUXN010000305.1:0-2267 GCA_036377875.1 Acidimicrobiales bacterium | reverse complement strand
GTTCGACCCGGCGGTCGCCGACGTGGGAGGCAGGAACGGCTCCGCCGACGGCCGCCTCGAGGGCATCGAGGTGTGCGCCGACCCCTACGCCGCCTGCGACGGGGCCGCCGCCCTCGTCGTGCTGACGGAATGGGACGAGTTCCGGCGGCTCGACTTCACCAAGGTGGCCAGCCTCCTGACCGAGCCCCGCGTGGTCGACGCCCGCAACCTCCTCGATCCCGCCGCCCTCCGTCGCCTCGGATACGCGTACGCGGGTGTGGGGCGCTGATGCGGGTCGTCGTCACCGGGGGTGCGGGCTTCCTGGGGTCCCATCTGTGCCGGGCCCTTCTCGATCGGGGCGACGAGGTCGTCGCCATCGACAACCTCTCCACGGGGTCGTTGCGCAACATCGAGGCGCTGTTCGCCAACCAGCGGTTCATGTTCCAGCACCACAACGTGAGCAACTTCGTGCACGTCCCCGGCCACGTCGACGCCGTCCTGCACTTCGCCAGCCCCGCCTCGCCCGCCGACTTCGCCCGCATACCCATCGCCATCCTCAAGGTCGGGAGCCTCGGCACCCACAACACGCTGGGTCTGGCCAAGGACAAGTCCGCCCGCTACCTGCTGGCCTCCACCAGCGAGGTCTACGGCGACCCCCTGGTCCATCCCCAGCCCGAGACGTACTGGGGCAACGTCAACCCCATCGGCCCCCGAGGCGTCTACGACGAGGCCAAGCGCTTCGCCGAGGCCATGACCATGGCGTACCACCGTCACCACGACGTAGACGTGAGAATCGTTCGCATTTTCAACACCTATGGGCCGCAGATGAGGCCGGACGACGGGCGGGCCGTTTCCAACTTCCTGGTCCAGGCCCTGGCCGGCAAGCCGCTGACCGTCTACGGCGACGGGTCGCAGACCCGCAGCTTCTGCTACGCCGACGACGAGGTGCGGGGGTTTCTCGCTCTCCTCGAGAGCGACTACGTGGGGCCCGTCAACATCGGCAACCCCAACGAGTACACGATCCTCGAACTGGCCGAGGCGGTGCTCGAGGTGACGGGCTCGTCGTCGCCCATCGAGTTCCTGCCGCTGCCCGTCGACGACCCGATGCAGCGCAAGCCCGACATCACCCTCGCCCAGTCCCTGTTCTCGTGGAAGCCTGAAGTCGACCTCCACTCCGGACTGGCCCGGACCGCGGAGTGGTTCCGACATGCCTGATACCCCGGCCGCGCCCGCAGAGGCGCCCAGCTACACGTTCCTGTCGGTCATCGTGCCCGTCTTCAACGAGCGGAACACGGTGGCGGAGATAGTCCGCCGGATGCGACGGGTGGAGCTGCCGCTCGACATGGAGATCGTCATGGTCGACGACGCCTCCTGGGACGGGACCAGCGACATCCTCAAGGCCCTCGAGGACTCGACGGTGCGGGTCATCACCCACCCGGCCAACGCCGGCAAGGGCGCCGCCATCCGCACCGGCCTGAGCGAGGTCCGCGGGGATCTCGTGCTCATCCAGGACGCCGACCTCGAGTACGACCCCGACGACTGGCCGAAACTGCTCGCCCCGGTGCTCAAGGGCAAGGCCCAGGTGGTCTACGGGAGCCGGTTCACGGGCGAGCGCCGCAACATGCTCTTCACCCACTGGATGGGCAACCGCTTCCTGTCGCTGGTCACCAACGTGCTCTACAACACGACCCTCTCCGACATGGAGACCTGCTACAAGCTCTTCGACCGGCGGGTTCTCGACGGCATCACCATCGAGTCGAACGCCTTCGATTTCGAGCCCGAGATCACCGCCAAGGTGCTGCGCAAGGGCTTCCGCATCTACGAGGTTCCGATCTCCTACGCCGGCCGGGAGTACCACGAGGGGAAGAAGATCACCTGGAGGGACGGCTTCCGGGCCCTGTACACGCTGGCGCGCTACCGCTTCTGGCGGCCGTAGGGGAGTGGCCATCCACGCCGACCCGGGCGCCGAGGTCGCCGCCGTCGTCGTCAACTACAACGCCCGCGACGCCCTGGTGAGGTGCGTGCAGAGCCTGCGGGCCGACGGGGTTGGCACCGTCGTCGTCGTCGACAACGACTCGCAGGACGGCTCGGGCGAGGCGCTGGCCGCCGCCGACCCCGAGGCGAGATGGCTCCCGACCGGCGCCAACCTGGGCTTCGGCACCGGCGCCAACCGCGGCGTGGCCACGGTGGCCACGCCCTACGTCCTCATCCTCAACCCCGACGTCGAAATCGAGCCCGGGACGGTGAAAGCGCTGTTCGACGCGTTGGAAAGGAACCCGGGCGTGGCT
>DASUXN010000304.1:0-2946 GCA_036377875.1 Acidimicrobiales bacterium | reverse complement strand
CCCACGGCCAGCGCCACCCACCGGACCGCCAGCAGTAGCGGCTGGAAGGGCGGCGGGCGGCGGATGCCGTAGCTGCTCGACTCCGATCGCTCGAGGTGCCGGCGGAAGTCGTTCGCCGCTTCCGCCAGCCGCCGTCGTGCGCCCGAGAACCTGGACGCCCGATGCTCGCCGGCGAGGCCGACCTCGGCCCCGCCGGCGGAAACGGGCGACATGGGTCCGCTACCCGAGGACGCTGGTGAAGCCCTCGGCGGCAGGGCCCAGGACGACGATCATGATGGCGGGGAAGATGAACAGCGTCAGCGGCACCAGCATCTTCACCGGCAGCTTCGCCGCCTTCTCCCTCGCCCACTGACGGCGCTTGGCCCGCATCTCGGCGGCCTGGGTGCGCAGCACGCGCCCGATCGGGATGCCGAGGGCGTCCGCCTGGATGAGGGCCAGGACGAAGTTGTTCAGCTCGGGTACCTCGGTGCGACGCTTGAGGTTCTGGAAGGCGTCCTTACGGGGCAGGCCGAGCTCCATCTCCCGCAGCGTCCGGTGGAACTCGTCGGCCAGCGGCGAGTTGAAGTGCTGGCACACGATTTCCAGCGCCCCCTCGAAGCCCATACCCGCCTCGACCGAGATGGCGAGAAGGTCAAGGGTGTCGGGGAGGTCCTTGAAGATGGCGGACTTGCGCTCCTCCACCTTCCGGCTGAGCCAGGCCGAGGGCAGCATGGCGCCGATGGCGGGCATGAAGATGAGCACCAGCAGGGCCATCCTCGGCGTGGGCGACCCGAGGACGACCCAGAGGATGGCGCCGAGGGTCAGGATGGCGGTGAGGGCGACCTGCCCGACCACCATCTCCTCGGCCCGGATGGTGTTGGCCAGTCCGGCGTGCAGCAGCTTCTTGTGGACGGTCTCGATGTAGTTCCGAGGCGTCAGCTTGCCGAGTCCGCCCAGCGCCTGGCCGAGCGGGTGCATGATCCGCATGATGAACGGTTCGGTGAGCCGGCGCTCGAACTCGTCGGTCGGCAGATTCTCCGAGTCGAGATCCTCGAGGTACTGCGCCGCGTCCAGGGCCGGGCGCTGGGCCCGCATGCCGGCGAAGATCAGCAGCGCACCCACGGCGGCGAACGACACGGTGACGGCGATGCCCAAAGAGCTCATGTGCTTATACCTCGATCTTGGTCATGCGGAAGATGATGGCGGCGCCCATTGCGACCATGAACCCGGTGCCGATGAGGACGATGAGGCCCCAGCCGTCGTACATCGGCGCCATGTAGTCGGGGCTGATCATCTGGACCAGGAAGAGCATGAACGGGGCCAGGGCGGTGAGGATCCACGCCGACATGCGGCCCTCGGCGGTGAGGACCTTGACCTCCCGGCGCACCTCGTCACGGGCCCGGATGAAGTCGGCGAGGGTGTGGAGCAGGTCGGCCAGCCGGCCACCCACCGTCTGCTGGATGCGGATGGCCTGCACCACCCAGTCCAGGTCGCGGATGTCGAGGCGCTGGGCCATGCGGCCGAGGGCGTCGACGAGGGGGTCACCTAGGCGGGTCTCGTTGACGACCCGAGCGAACTCCTCCGACAGGGGCGGCTCGGACTCCTCGCACATCATCTGGATGGCCCGCAGGAAGGTGTGCCCGGCCGAGAGCGACGAGGCGATGAGACCCAGTGCGTCGGGCAGCGCCTCCTCGAAGGCCTTCTTGCGCCGTGCGATGCGGCGCTTGATCGCCGTCGAACCCAGCAGCGGCCCGGTGGCCAGTCCGATAAGTGCGAACACCCACGTGTTGGTCAGGGCGAACAGGAGGGCGGCCACCGCCACCGCCGCACAGGCGGTGATGACCACGAACTCGCCCGGCTTGACCGGGATGCGAGCCCGCTCCAACGACGCCTTGAGCGCCCCCTTGGTGTCGAACTGGGTGACCATCTTGCCGGCGAGGCCGACGGTGCCCAGGACGAGGGGGCTGCGCGTCTCGGTGAGGGCTTCCACCCTTACGTCTCGCTCCCCGAAGGGAAGATCGAGGATCTCGGCCAGCTTCTTGTCCCGGTCACGGACTTTGATGAGCCAGCCGGCGACGACCAGCGACAGGCCGATGCCGACGGCCAGCATTGCGAACACCACGGAAGAACTCATCGTGCCCTCTCCGGTCGAACGAGCTGGGACATCTTGGGAACCTTGGCGGTGCGAAGGCGGGCCGGCTGGCCATTGCCGTTGCCTGCCGGAGCGGCGGGGCGGAAGGCCTTGGCCGGGATCTCGACGCTGCGCTCAGCCAGCTTGTCGAGGAACTTCGGGCGCAGGCCGGTGGCGCTGAGCTCGCCGCCGGCGCGGCCGTCCTCGCCACGCGGGCCGGGACGGAACTTGTACAGGTCCTGGAGCAGGATCGTGTCGCCCTCCATGCCCTGCAGCTCGGTCAGCGCGGTGACGATGCGCCGGCCGTCGGGCATGCGGTCGAGGTGCATGATCAGGTTCAAGGCGGACGTGATCTGCTCACGGATGGCCCGCACGGGCAGGTCGTAGCCGGCCATGAGCACCATCGTCTCGAGGCGGCTGAGGGCGTCCCGGGGGCTGTTGGAGTGGACGGTGGTCATCGAGCCCTCGTGGCCGGTGTTCATGGCCTGGAGCATGTCGAGGGCCTCGCCGCCACGGACCTCACCGACGATGATGCGGTCGGGTCGCATACGGAGGGCGTTGCGGACCAGGTCGCGGATGCGGACCTCGCCTGCGCCTTCGGCGTTGGGCGGGCGGGCCTCGAGGCTGATGACGTGGGGCTGCTGGAGCTGGAGCTCGGCGGCGTCCTCGATCGTGATGATGCGCTCACCCTCGGGGATGAACGACGACAGCACGTTCAGGTTGGTCGTCTTACCGGTGCCGGTTCCTCCGGAGACGAGGATGTTGAGCTTTCCCCGGACACAGGCCTCGAGCACCACCGACAAGTCGAGCGTGAACGTCCCGAAGTTGATCAGGTC
>DASUXN010000303.1:0-6082 GCA_036377875.1 Acidimicrobiales bacterium | reverse complement strand
GGGGCCGGTGGCGACGAGCTCGGGGCGCACCCGGGCGGGGTGGGCGGCCTGGGCCCGCCGTTCGCGCAGCTCGCCGTGGGACCGCAGCACGCGGTACATCGTCGAGATCGACGCCAGGTAGACGTCCTCGTCCAAGAGCATGGCCCACACCTGCGCCGGGGCCAGGTCCCGGAAGCGCTCTGAGCGAAGCGTCTCCATGAGCGCGTCGACCTCGTCGTCGGTGAGGGCGTTGGGCGGTGTAGGCCGTGGCGCCCGCGGCCCCAGCTTCGGGGGTTGGTTGCGGCGGTAGTGGGTGGCCTTTGACTTGCCGGCCGCCCGGCACGCCGGCCCGACGCCGATGAGCGGCTCCAGGGCGGCGACGCAGGCGTCGATCACGGCTTCGGCTTCTGCTCGGGCGCCGCGCCCTCGGCAAGCATCTCCAAGAGCGCGTGAGCTTTTCCCGCTATGTCCAGGGCGAGCTTGTGCTTGGCCAGGTCGGCCTCCAGCCGCTCGATGCGACGATTGGCCTTGGCCAGGGCGGCGGCGTCGGGGGTCGTCTTGGACTGGCGCACCCGGGGTGACAGGCCCTCGACCGCGGCCGCGTCACGGGCCCGACGCCACTCGACGATGTGGGAGGAGTACAGGCCCTCCCGGCGCAGCAGCGCCCCCTTGTCGCCGTCGCCGGCGCAGGCGTCGTACTGCTCGAGGACGGCCAGCTTGTACTCGGCGGTGAAGGTCCGCCGGCGAGGCTTCTCGGGCAGCCTGGGTCCGTCTCCACCCATGGCCTCATCATGGGCGCGCTGCATCGTCAGGGTTGGCATGGTCATCGCTTTCTACCGGGTCCCGTCTCGCCCTTGAGGGATGGTGGGCTACCTACGGCGTCTCAGCCCAGCCTGACAGAAAGGGCCGATGTAGGCGCCGACGGCGAACGGGGCGACCGACGCCCGACCCGAGCGCACGACGCCGAAGATCACGAGTAGAAGCCCGAACGTCGCCACGACCTCGGCGAGCCAGAGTCCTCCGGAACTCCGGCTCGTCGTCGACAAGTCCACCGCGGGCAACGAGTACATCAGGTTGGCCAGAACGACGCCGACCGCCGCCCCCACGAACTGTGCGGCCACATAGGCGGCGGCCTCGAAGTTGGAGAGCCCTCCGAAGATGCGGTCGGCGAGAGTCACGACAGGGTTGAGATGAGCCCCTGACACGGGGCCAAGGGCCAGAATGATGGCGACGAGCGCGGCAGCGGTGGCGGCGGCGTTCTCGAGGAGCTGCAACCCGGTGTCGTTCGGGGAGAGCCGCTCGGCCGCGATCCCCGAACCGACCACGGCTATGAGCAGCAAACCAGTGCCCAGCGATTCGGCGACGAGCCGGCGGGTCAGGTCCCGGTCGAGCAAATCAGCAGCACGAGGAGGCGCTGGCCGTGACCGCGTCACCGTCGGCCACCGCGCAGCAGGTGGCACCGGTCACGGGATCGACGGTCCGGAGCTGGCCACCGGGCATCTCCACGTCCTCCAGGACCGTGTAGATCTCCCACGGTTCGCCCGAAGGGCCGTCGACCCACACCTTGTCCTGGCGGGCATAGCAACACGCCACGCCTTCCTCGGTGGCCGTGGCCAGGCCGTCGAGCGCGAGCCGCGTTTGGGCGGCGCCGACCTCCTCGGTGCTCTCGACCTCCACGCCCAGGTGGTTGATGGACCCGCCTTTGCCGGGCTGCTCGAAGAGCACCAGCTTGAGCGGAGGGCTGTCGATGGCGAAGTTGGCGTAGCCGTCACGCAGCTTCGCAGGTGACGTGGCGAAGAGCTTGGTGTAGAAGTCGACGGCTGCGCCCAGGTTGTCGACGTTGAGGGCCAGCTGGATCCGGGACATGACGTCCTCCCTGCGATAGATTGACGAGGGTCTATTCGTAACCTATATATAGACAGCTGTCAATGGGAAGGTTGAAGGATGGCGACCAAGACGAAGCTGGCGGTGGCGACCAACGACGAGTGCTGTCCCACGGTCCTTGCCTCACCCCTGTCTGAGGCGCAGTCGCTCGATCTGGCTCGTGACTTCGCCCTGCTAGCCGACCCGACGAGGCTTCGGCTCCTCAGCCTTCTGGCCTCGGCGCCCGCCGGCGAGGTGTGCGTCTGCGAGTTGGTCGAACCGCTCGCTCGGTCCCAGCCCACCGTGTCCCATCACGTCAAGCTGCTCGCCGAGGCGGGCCTCGTCGTCGGTGAGAAGCGAGGCCGATGGGTCTGGTACCGCATCGTCCCTGAACGCGTCGCAGAGCTACGGAGAGCCCTGAGCACCGATATCCGGTAGACGCGTCGCCGCCGCGATCGCCGCGACGGCCCGGTCCACGTCGGCTTCCGTCGTGCTCCAGTTGGACACCGAGATGCGCATGAGGCGGCGGCCGTGCCACGTCGTACCGCCCATCCAGCACTCGCCCGATCGCTGAACCCGAGCGAGTACGCGGTCGGTCCGCTCGTCGTCGCCGAAACTCACGAGCACCTGGTTCAGCACGACTTCGTTGGCGACGGCCACGCCGTCGATCGCGCCCAGCTGGCGGGCGAAGCGGCGGGCGAGAGCGCAGCATCGCTCCACCAACTCGGCCACTCCGGTTCGCCCGAGTTGGCGGAGGGCGGCCCACGTGGCGAACCCACGGGCCCGGCGGGACGATTCGAGGACGTAGTCGCTGGGCGCTCGCAACCCGCCCTGGCCGTGGCCCGTGAGGTACGCCGCGGTGTACGACATGGCTGCGGCATGGGCATCGCCGCGGGCGCAGAACGCATACCCGGAGTCGTACGGGACGTTCAGCCACTTGTGACCGTCGGTCGCCCACGAGTCGGCGGATTCGACACCGCGGGTCAGGTGGCGCGTCGCGGGACTGGCGGCCGCCCAAAGCCCGAAGGCTCCGTCGACGTGCACCCAGGCCCCCCGAACGTGGGCGGCCGCCGTCGCCGTCGCCAGGTCGTCGAAAGCACCGCTGTTCACGTTGCCCGCCTGCAGGCAGACGATCGTCGGCCCCGGGGGAACCCGGGCCAGGACCCGGGTCAGGTCGTCGACGTCGATCGCGCCTTGACCATCGGTCGTGACCGGCTCCAGCACGCTCGTGCCGAACCCCAGCAGCCGCAGGGCCCGGTCGATGGTCGCGTGGCGCTCGCCGTTCGCGATCACGCGGACCGCCGGCGCACCCGTCAGCCCGTCGCGCTCCACGTTCCACCCCGCCTGGCCGAGCACGTGATGGCGAGCGGCGGCGAGGCACACCGTGTTCGCCGCCTGGCCGCCGGTGACGAAACCGAACGAGGCGGTGGCGGGAAGGCCGAGCAACTCCTTCAGCCACGCTCCGGCCACGTCCTCCACCACTGCCGCTGCCGGCGCGGTCGTTGCGTTGAAAGCAGGCTGGTCCCATGCGGTCGTCAGGAATTCAGCGGCGGTGGGCGCGTCGAGCGCGCCGCCCACGACGAACCCGAAGTAGCGCGGCCCGGTGGTTGCGACAAGGCCCGGTTCCACCGCGGCCACCAGCTCGTCGATGGTCGCATCGGCCGCGGCCGGCTCGTCGCCGAGCGAGCCCAGCCGTGCCCGGATCTGGCCGAGGTCTACGCCGACGGGGAACACCGGGCCTTCGGCGGCCCCCTCCCGGTAGTTGGCCGCTCTGGACGCCACCTGAACCAAAAGGTCCCGAAGAGAAGTCACGCTTCATGATGGCCGCAGTTCTCGATTCTGGCCCCGGTTGTCTGATCGACTCGTTTCTAGGGTCGGCGAGGCGCGGTTAGGCGGCGGGGCGGGCGGGCAGAACGAAGCCATAGGGCGGTCCCGCCCGACCACATTCACTTGGGGGAATCATGCGCAAGCTTCTCGCCGCCTTGCTCGCGGGGTCGTTCCTGGTCTTTACCGGCGTCGCATGCGACGACAACAACGCCGCCGGGGACAAGGTCGACGAGGACGACACCAACTTCGGTCCCGGCGACGGCGTCGACGAGGTCGGCCCCGGCCGGTAGCGGCATCAAACCCCCCGAGGGTCGAGCCGGGGGACGATCGAGGTGGGCTGGATCTCATGGGGTGGGGGAGCACCGGCGCGCGACTTGCCCTTGGCGGACGTGGTTCTCCACCCCGCTGGGGGTCACCCTTGCAAGCGGCTTGACGCCTCACCCCCGCGGCGACAAGTCACTGCCAAGGCACCTGCAAGAGGGCGGTGCGACGGTGGTCCTGTTCCCAGCCGGGCCATCAATCACCGAAGGAGAGTTCACCATGAGCATCCGCACCCGTGTCGTGAAGGTCGCCGCCGCCCTGACGCTGTCGGCCACCGCCCTCGGCATCGTCGCTACCAGCCCTGCCAACGCCGCCACCGGCGACCCCAGCCAGTGGGGACGGTCCCAGGCAGCAGGGGCCGTCGTCGGCGACCCGAGCCAGTGGGTGAACCGCAAGGTCAACGAGTACGAGGGCCAGCACCGCAAGGTCAACGAGTACGAGGGCCAGCACCGGTAGCGAGCCCGCGTCTGTCTGGCCGCCGCAGAGTGACGTGACGCTCCCCACCCGACCTGGAGGCGTGGGCGGGTCCTTCCAGAGCTCACGCTCTTCGCATGGGCCAGTGCGGCATGGGCTGGCGGAGGCCGTTCGACGACTGCCGACGCGAGACGCCGCCCGCCGGCGCCGCTGAGAGCGGACGGCTCTTCCCTGCGGGCTCTGAAGGCGGCGGCTGCGCGGGCCGTAGGATGCCCTCGATCGGTTGGCGGGACGAAAAGGGGGCTGCGTGGCAATCGACGCGAACCACGACGAGGAGCTGCTGGCGGCGGCCAAGGCGGGTGACGCTGCGGCCGTGCGCCAGGCGTTGAAGGCCGGCGCGGACGTCAACGCAGCGGACGGCAACCGCCGGTCGGCGCTCATGCACGCCAGTATGAACGGCCACCTCGCCGTCGTCACCGTCCTCCTGGAGGCGGGGGCGTCGATCGACACCCAGGACGCCGTAGGCCGCACACCGTTGATGGAGGCGTCGATGCGGGGGCGGCCCGACATCATGCGAGCGCTCCTTGACGCCGGTGCAGAAGTGAACCTGGCGGCGGGCATGGGCGAGACCGCCCTCATCATGGCGGCGAGTGGCCGGGCCCGGGACACCGTCCCGCTTCTTCTCGAGCACCGTGCCGACCCGAGGATCGCCGATCGCGACAAAAAGACCCCGTTGATGTGGCTCGTCGATTTGCAGTTCCACCGCGGCGGCGTACCGGCGGACGTCGTTGCCCCGCTGGTGGCGGCCGGCGCAGAGCCGAACGCCCGTGACAAGTTCGGCCGGACCGCGCTCATGTGGGCGGTGAAGGGCGACCTGTCGTCGCATGTGCAGCCGGCCGTGCTCAAGGCTCTACTCGACAGCGGCGCCGACGTCGACATCCTCGACAACCGCGGCGAGACGGTGTTGTTCGGCCTGGCCCGGTATGTGGACGACACCCTCGACACGGACGGAGGCAAGGAGTGCCTCGAGGTGATCCTCGCCGCCGGTGTCGATCCCGAGGTTCGGAACGTGGACGGCAAGACCGCGCTGGGCGTCGTGGACCCTCGAAACGAGATGGTGATCGAACTGTTGAAGGAGCTGGGCCTTCGCGAGTAGTAGCGGTGTGACGGATGAGCGCCTGGGGGCGTACGGGCTGGCCCTCCCGCAGCTGGTCGGTGCCCGCCCGTGGATGCAGCCGCAGCCGGCGGGCACGCCGACGCTGAGCATGCGGGTGGAGGTGGGGGCCACCACCGACGGGCCTTCGCGGTACGACGCGGAGTCGGCGGACCTCGGTCTCCTCGGTGGCGGGCGGCTCCGGTTTCGCCACGGCTCGCTGGAGGCGCACTACGTCCTGCCCTCGGTTCCTCCCGATGCGGACTTGCTTCACCCCTACCTCGCGCCAGCCGCTGCGCTGGTGTGGCGGTGGGGGGGCCACGAAGCCCTGCATGCGGGGGCCTTCGCCGGACGCGCCGGCGCGGTGCTTCTTCTCGGGGCAAAGGCGGCGGGCAAGAGCACCACGCTGGCCTGGTTGGCGGACGCGGGCGTGCCCGTCCTGAGCGACGACCTGGCCGTCATCGACGGTGCGGAGGTGCTCGCCGGGCCCCGCAGCATCGACCTCCGCCCGGAATCGACACAGCC
>DASUXN010000302.1:0-10547 GCA_036377875.1 Acidimicrobiales bacterium | reverse complement strand
ATCCTGCCCCGTGCTGGTCGAGTCTGCGTTTTTGGCGCAAACGCCGGAACGACTCCCGGGTCCCGCCGAGGAACGCTCAGCGGCGCGCCCCACAAGCCGAACGCCTACAGGCCTGACCTGAGGCAACGCCCTGCTGAGCTGGCTCGAGTGCTGACCTGCCGGTAGCTCGGCCAAGCCTCACGGCCTTGTCGTCGGGCGGTGGGCCGCTCCTGCTAGTGCTCGGCCGCGTCGGCGTCGGCCTTGGTGTAGTGGACGGTGCCTTCGGGGTGTTCGGGCGGGGAGTAGATCGAGTAGAGCTTCACGTCGGTGTCGCCCGTGTTGACCACGTTGTGCCACACGCCGCCGGGCACGATCACCGCCCAGTCGTCCTGCACGTCGTGGGTCTCGTCGACCTCGTCCTTGCTGCGGCCCAGCGTGACCCTCGCCGACCCCTGCTCCAGCCGGAGGAACTGGTCGAGGTGAGGGTGCATCTCCAGGCCGATCTCCTCGCCCGGGCCGAGGCGCATGACGGTCAGCTGGGCGTGGCCCCCGGTGAACAGCACCCGCCGGAAGTCGGTGTTGTCGAGCGTCGCCCGTTCGATGTCGTCCACCCAACCCAGCATGCGCGTCACGCTCCTTGGTTCCGTTCGAGGGCCCGCAGGATCAGTACCCACGATGCCAGCCCGTGCTCGCACCACCCTTCCGGGGTGACCAGGCACTCGTCCGGGCACCGGCAAACGCCGTCCGCCACCCAGTCGGCCAGCGTGTCCTCGTCGGGCGGCGCCCACCCGCTGTTGGCCTCGAACCAGGCGTGGGCATTGGCCACCGCCTCCTCGGCTGTCACGGAGGGGCCGCCGCCTACTCGGTGACGAAGTCGATGAGCCGCTCGACGGCGCCGACCAGGGGTGGTTCGAGGTCGGCGTAGGAGCGGACGGACCCGAGAATGCGCCGCCACAGCTCGGCCGGGTCGTCGGCTCCCAGACGCCGGCACACGCCCGACTTCCAGTCCTCCCCACGCGGCACGTCCGGCCACGCGGGGATGCCGACCACCGCCGGCTTCACCGCCTGCCACACGTCGACGAACGGCGTGCCGGTCACGAGCACGTCCGGGTGCGACACCGCCGCAGCCAGCCTTGCCTCCTTGCTGCCCGCGACGAGGTGGTCGACGAGCACGCCCAGGCGGGCGCCCGGCGCCGGCCCGAACTGGGCGACGACCTCGGCCAGGCCGTCGATCCCGTCGAGCCGCTCGACGACCACGCCCTCGACGCGCAGGTCGTCGCCCCAGACCCGCTCGACCAGCTCGGCGTCGTGTACGCCCTCGACCAGGATGCGGCTCGTGCGGGCCACGCGCGGCCGGTGGTCGGGTACCGCCAGCGACCCCGATGCGGTCACCACGTGGGCCGGGCCACCTGCCCCGGCGACGGGCCGCACGACGGTCGTGGCCCGGCCGTCGATCTCGAACGCCCCGGGCGTCAACGGGAACAGGCGCTCCGCCCCGCTCACCCCCCGCACCACCACGCCCTCGGGCTCGACCCGGACCAGCCTGCCGGTGAAGCGGCTGGCCCGGTGGGTGACCCGCAACCCGACGGCGAACTCCCTCTCCGGGTACGTCGCCCTCATCTTCGCCGGACCGTCGATCGGCCCCGACAGGATGCCGGCCCAAGGGTCGTGCCTCATGGGGGCCGAACGTACCGGCGTTGCCCGCTGATGCGGTGGACCGCCGCCCCGCACGCCGGTCAGGCCACGACCAGCGCCGTGACCATCCCGAACATGCCGTCCGCCCGCTCGGCGTGGGTGAGGATGTGGCAGTGCCAGGCCCACGTGCCCAGCTCCGTGGCGTGCACGAGGACGGTGTACCGCTCGCCCGGGGCCACGTTGATGGTGTCCGCCTCGTAGGGCTGGGCCAGGGGGAAACCGTCCTTGGCGATCACCAGCTGCGACATCCCGTGCAGGTGCATGGGGTGGGCGCCGACGCCCTCGTTGAGGTAGTGGACCTTGATCCACTCGCCCTGCTTGGCCACGACGGGAGCGGTGGCGGGGAAGGACTTGCCGTTCAGGGTGAACCCGATCGTCCCCGCGTCGTTCAGCATCATCACCTGCTCCTGGGCCACGGTGACGCCCGCCGGCACCGGCAGCTCGCCGATGAGGAACGTCCCCGCCAGACCGTTGGGCACCTGGGTGACGGCGTTGTGGTGGGAGTGGTACATGCCGACCGCCGGGGTGGACTGGGCGGTGAAGCTGTAGGTGTAGGTCTCGCCTGACTTGATGGGCGGCTGGGTGATGTAGGTGACGCCGTCCTCGCTGTTGGGCGTCATCAGCCCGTGGAAGTGGATGGCGGTGGACTCGGGCAGCTCGTTCTTGAGCACGACCTGCACCTTGTCGCCCGGGTTGGCCCGCAGCGTCGGCCCCGGCACCGTCCCGTTGTAGGTCCAGGCGTCGACGAACTTGCCCGCCTCGACCTCCCACTTCACGATCGAGGAGGTCAGCTCGAACACCTTGGTCCCGTCGGCCAGCACTCTGGGCGTGAGCTCCTGGGCGCCCACGCCCTGGGTCTTGGCCGGGAAGGCCTTGATCGAGCGCTCCATGCCGGCGTCCATCTCAGCCGGGGTCATGGCATGGCCGCCCGCCGGAGCGGCGCCAGCGTTGTGGCCGGCGTCAGCGGTGGCCGCGGCCCCAGCCGCACCGCCCGCCTTCACGGTCAGGGTGCCTTTCATGCCGGCGTCGGAGTGGCCCGCCACCTGGCAGATCAGGGCGTAGGTGCCGGGGGCCAGTCCCGCAAGATCGAGGGTGGCGGTCTGGCCCGCGTTCAGCATGGGCGTCACCAGCCCGCTGCCCTCGATGGCGAGGTTGTGGGGCGCCGCACCATCGTTATGAACGTCGATCCTGCCGCCCGCGGCGATCTCGACGTTGGCCGGGGTGAGGGCGAACTCGCTCAGGTGGATGCTCGCCGTGGCCGGCGCGGCTTCGGCCGCCGCCCCACCGCCCCCGCCGTCGTTCGACTCGTCGATGGCCCGGAAGCCCAGTCCCACGCCGAAGACGCCGGCGATCAGGGCCATGCCCGAGAACAGCACGGCGAACAGCGTCCAGCCGTCCTTGCCGCCCGAGGGTGGGCGAACGGCGGGCTCGGGGCGGGGGCCGGGCGTCTCCCGGAGGTCGGGCGCAACGGAGGAAGGCTTCATCGTGGTCGTCATGCGACGATTCTCGGGAGTTGGGAGCGGCGGCGGCAGGGCCGGTGGTCCCCCGGGGGGTGGGACGAAGGTCCCATTCCGGGCTACTTCTTGAGGAACTCCACCGCGAAGCGCACCGGACCGAGGGGCTCGACGAAATGCTCGACCTCGGGCGGGATGGGCTGAGGCGCGTCAGGCCCGACCTCCACTTCGAGGGGTGGCTCGGTGGCGGCCACGAACCGCAGCCGGCCCTGCTCCACGCGGATGCGCCCCCACGTCGCCGCAGCCATGCGGTGGGCTCGGCGCAGAGCGGCGGGCATCGTTTGTTCGTCCCAGGTGTCGGTGGTGCGGGTCACCGCCAGGCCTTCGGGCAACTCGGCGCGGTCACACAGCGGGCACTCGAGGAGGGCGCCGATTCGCGCCGCCCGCTCGCCGTCGTCGAGCACCCACGGGGCTTCACGGAAGGGAGGGCGGTGGCGCACGTGCTGGTTGTGCAGGCACGCCAGCTCGGCTACCCAGTCCCCGGCTTCGTCCTGGTGGAAGCCGGTGATGGCCCGTTTCAGATGTATCCCCGCGCGTCCGGCCCCAGAGGCTCACCCAGGCTGATCCGCCGGCCCGTGACCGACTGGGGCGCGATCCGAACCCAGTGGGACTTCTCTCCGGGCGCCCACGGCGCGGGATCGAGCCGGAGGCGTTCGACGTCCTCCTGCGCCAGCTCCGTGGCCTTGCCCTGCAGGAGGACGCTCCAGCCGCTGCGCCGACCCGGGTCCACGCCGTCGATCTCGAAGCTGACGGGCGTTTCGCGCAGAACTGCCAGCCGGAACTTGCTGCCGTAGTCGGTGCGGAAGACGACCGACTCGCCGTCGAGGGCGTAGTTGACGGGCACCACCAGGGGAGCGGCGTTGAAGTCGGCGACCGCCACCCGCCCCAGCACCTGGCTTCCAAGCAGAGCTAGGCACTCGTCGCGGGGAATCGCCTCGAAGGCGACTCCGCCGTCGGCTGGGCCGGTCGTCATCGAAGGCAGCCTACCGGCGGTCGTTCAGCCATCGATCGAGCCACTGCGCTCCCTGAGGCGGGTCAGATTCCTCGCAGCCCGACGGGCGGAGGCTGCACGCTGGCTTCGGTGGAGACGACGGCCGGTCCGTAACGGTCACGGGCGGCCAGGCACGCCGCCTTGGCCGGGCAACGGGGGCACGTCTCGGGATCGACCCGCGTTACCCACGCCAGTTCGGGGTGCCAGCAACGCCCACAGTTGCGGCAGAGGAAGTTCGTTCGTTCCCCGTCGAAGACCGCCTGCAGGATGCCGTTGTTGCATTCGGGGCACGGCCCGACGAGGCCGGCGAGGAGGCGGAGGCGGGTGTCGTCCATGACAGGATCCTCCGCTATTCCCGCGTCCCCGCCTAGGGCCGAAGGTCCCGTCTCGGGTACCAATTACCGGGACCTTTGCCTCTGGTGACGCTCGTCGTGGGCGCCGACAATCCCCACATGGAAGTCGACCACAGCGGTTGTGAGGTGCTCGCCCGAGACGAGTGCCTCCGCCTTCTCTCCACCGAACGCCTCGGGCGCCTCGGCCTTCACGCCGGCGCCCTACCCGTCATTCTCCCGGTCGGATACGCCGTGGTCGAGGACGGCATCGTGGTCCGCACCCACGACCGCTCCCAGCTCTACGGCGCCACCCGTGGTGCCGTCGTCGCCTTCGAGGTCGACTGTCCGCCCGGCGGGGAGGAGGTCGGATGGAGCGTTCACGTGGTCGGCCTGGCCGAGGAGGTCACCGATCCGCACGAGCTCACCCGGCTCCGGGCGCTGCCGCTTCGGCAGTGGGGCCACGTCGACTCCGACCGCTTCGTCCGGATCTCGCTGCAGCTGGTCTCAGGCCGTCGCCTCAGCGCCGCAGTGGTCTGAGGACACAGCCTGGATGCGATCACCGCCGGGTAGTGGTGACGGGCTTCAACCCGTGCTTAACTGACTGCTGGCGATCGGCGATCGGCGGAGCGGAAATGGGCAGCAGCGGGCCATGGGGTGCGCCCTCGTGCATCTCCGAGCGGGGTCACACCCGCCTGAGAAAGGGATGAAGACATGACTGACAGCTCGGGCAACGCACCGCGTCCGTCCATCGACGATCTCCGCGAAGCGGTGGAGATCCGCAAGCTCCAGGCGACGCTGACGTATCTCGACCAGGTGGACCACTTTCTCGACGTCGACCTGAGGTCGACGGAGAAGATGCTCGAGCTCCTCGATCTCGTCGTACAACTGCTGCGGGAGCGCCCAGAGGACCTTTCCTCCTCGACGAAGGATCAGCTGGAGCGGATGATCGCCACCGTCCAACGGGAGCGCGAAGCGCCGGGCGGGGGCACGGCCGGCTCCGACATCGTGGGCGGAGCGCCGGAATGGGTTGAGATCATCAGGGACATCGTCGACATCTTCTCCGGGGTCGTGAAGGAGGAGAAGGCCTTCTTCATGAGCCTCATCAAGCTGATCTTCTGCGACTGCTAGAGCGCGTCGTGCGACGGCAGCGCGCGCCGTACGGTTCGGGTCTCAATCCGGAGAAGGAGGTGCTTCTCCCCCTTCACGAGCTAGAGCGGCTTCTCCTCCATGCGAGAGCGGCCCATCCTCGCGAGGCGTGCGGGTTGCTGGTCGGGACAGAAGAAGGTGATGGCGACGTCCTGCGGTTCGTGGAGACCTCGAGCCGGCGGAACACGGCCACCACCTTCCGGATCACCGATGCGGACGCTCGGCACGTTGCATTGAGTAGCGCCGGCCCGGGCGAACGAGTTCGTGGGTGCGCCCACACGCACAATCTCGGTCGTGCCTATCCCTCCAAGGCCGACCACCTCGTGCCCAAGCGGCCCGGTGACCTCTGGCTCATCGTCGCCATCCGGAGCCCCGAGATCGGCATCTTCGAGTGGGACGGCGAGGCGTTCCACCGGCGCCCGCTCCGTGTGCTCCGCCCCGCCGGAGCCGGAGCGAATCGCCGGTCTGGCTAGGCCACGATGTTGACCAGCTTGGGCGGCACGGTGATGACCTTGCGCGGGTCCCTGCCCTCGAGGGCGGCCTGCACCTTGGCCGACTCCCGGGCCATCCGCTCCATGGCGGCCGCCTCCACGCCGGCGTCGACCTCGATGCGGTCGCGCACCTTGCCGTTGACCTGTACGACCATGGTCACCGTCTCAGCCGCCGCCAGCTGCGGGTCGGCCACGGGCCACGGCTGCTCGTGGATGTGCTCGCCCGGATGGCGTCGTTCCCACAGCTCGGCGGTCACGTGGGGGACCATGGGCGCCATCACCAGCAGCAGGCTGTCGACCGCGAAGTCGTAGGCGTCGCGGTCGCCCCAGCCGTGGCGCAGCAGGTTGGAGAACTCCATGCACGCCGCCACCGCGGTGTTGTACGACCACCGGTCGTAGTCGTCCGACACCCTGGCGATCAGCCGGTGGGTGGCGCGCCGCAGCTGATCGCCGTCCATCGTCGGCTCCCCGGCCGGATCGCCGACGGCCAGGCGCCACACCCGCTGCAGGAACTTGCGGCACCCCTCGATGACCTCGTCGGACTGCTCGCTCCAGTCGACGTCGTCGGCGGGCGGTCCCACGAACAGGTGGAAGAGACGCAGCGCGTCGGCGCCGACCGTCTCGAAGTACTTCGAGGGGGCTACCAGGTTGCCCTTCGACTTGGACATCTTCGATCCGCCCATGCGGATCATTCCCTGGGTGAAAAGACGGGCGAACGGCTCCCGCAGGTCCTTGGGGGCGACGCCCAGGTCGGCCAGGGCCTTGGTGAAGAACCGGGCATACATCAGATGCAGGATGGCGTGCTCGATGCCCCCGATGTACTGGTCGACCGCCATCCACTGCTCGACGGCGCCGGGGTCGAAGGGCGCCTCGCCGTTCCACGGATCGCAGAAGCGCAGGAAGTACCACGACGAGTCGACGAACGTGTCCATCGTGTCGGTCTCGCGGGTGGCCGGACCGCCGCACGTGGGGCAGGTCGTGTTGAGGAAGCCCTCGTGGAAGCGCAGGGGCGACTCGCCGGTAGGGCGGAACTCCACGTCGTCGGGCAGGGAGACGGGCAGTTGGTCGTCGGGCACGCCCACCGCCCCGTGCTCGGGGCAGTACACGACCGGAATGGGGCAGCCCCAGTAGCGCTGGCGGGACAGCAGCCAGTCGCGCAGGCGGTAGTTGACCGTGCGCCGGCCGATGCCCTGCTCCTCCAGCCACTCGATGGCCCGCTCGATGGCCTCGGCCTTGTACAGGCCGTTCAGCCACTCGCTGTTGATCGACCGCCCGTCGCCCGTGTACGCCTCGCCGTCCCACCCCGCCGGACGCTGGACGGTCTCGACGATGGGCAGGTCGTAGGCCTTGGCGAAGTCCCAGTCCCGCTGGTCCTCGCCCGGCACGGCCATGATCGCCCCCGTGCCGTACCCCATCAGCACGTAGTCAGCCAGGTAGATCGGGACCTCCTGGCGGTTGAACGGGTTGATGGCGTACGACCCGGTGAAGACTCCGCGCTTGGACAGCGCCGTGTCGGTGGACAGCCGCTCGATCTCCGACTCCTGGGCGACGTGGGCGACGAAGGCCTCGACCTCGGCGCGGCGGTCGTCGGTCGTCAGCTCGGGGACGAGGGGGTGTTCGGGCGACAGGACGACGTAGGTCATGCCGAAGCTGGTGTCGGGCCGGGTGGTGAAGACGGGAATGGCCACGCCCTCGCGCCCCACCACCGGCAGCTCGAACTCGGCCCCTTCCGACCGGCCGATCCAGTTGCGCTGCATGGTCTTGACCCGCTCGGGCCAGTCCAGCCCGTCCAGGTCGTCGAGCAGTTGGTCGGCGTAGGCGGTGATGCGGAAGAACCACTGCTCCAGCTCCCGCTTGGTGACCATGTCGCCCGACCGCTCGCACGTGCCGTCGGCCAGCACCTGCTCGTTGGCCAGCACCGTCTGGCATCCCGGGCACCAGTTGACCGGCGCGTTCCCGCGGAAGGCCAGGTCGTTCTCCCACAGGCGCAGGAAGATCCACTGCGTCCACCGCATGTACCCGGGATCGTGGCTCTTGACCTCGCGCCGCCAGTCGTACATCGAGCCCAGGCGCTCCAGCGACGCCTTCAACTCGCCGATGCGGGCGTCGGTGAAGGGCCGGGGGTGCGTCCTGTTCTTGATCGCCGCGTTCTCGGCGGGAAGCCCGAACGAGTCGAAGCCGATGGGGGACAGCACGGCGTGACCCTGCATGGTGCGGTGGCGCACGATCAGGTCGCCGAACGTGTAGTTGCGCACGTGGCCCATGTGCGCCGGCCCGCTCGGGTACGGGTACATGCACAGGCAGTAGAAGTGGGGCCGGGGGTCGTCGTTCTCGACCTGGTAGGCGCCCATCTCACGCCACCGGGCCTGCCACTTCTTCTCGATCTCCTGGACGTCGTACCCCTCGGCCATGGAGTGGATGGTACCGGCGGGGCCGCTCAGGCCTTCTCCCATTCGGTCGTCAGTTCGGGCGCCCGGGCCAACGACTGGAACACCACGCAGTAGCGCTCGGTGAGGCGGATCAGGGTGTCGAGCTGCTCCGGTGGGGCGGCGGTGTCGAGGTCGAACGTCAGCCGGATGGCCCGGAAGCCGACCGGCGCCTCCTTGGAGACGGCGAGCGTGCCGCGAAAGTCGAGGTCGCCCTCCACGCGCACGCGGCCGCCGTCCAGCGGGATCTCGAGTGAGGTGGCGACGGCCCGCAGCGTCACACCCGCGCAGGCGGCCAGGGCCTGGAGCAGCATGTCGCCCGAGCACACGGAGAGACCGTCGCCGCCGGTGGCCGGGTGCAGCCCCGCTTCCACGAGGGCCCGGCCGGTCTGGACCGAGCACGTCACGCCCTCGCCGAGGTCGCCCTCGGCCCGCAACGTCACAAGGGCCGACTCGCTGTCTTCCCGGTACCGGTCCTTCAGCGGCTGTTGGATGGCGCGCAGCGCCTGCTTGTCCATGCCGCCATGGTCGCAGAACAGGTCAAGCGGCAGAGGAGCGGTGGGCCCGGCAGACGGGGCATTCGGCCACCGGTTCGGGATGGCCCTCCAGGCGGTGCTGGGTCTCCAGCTCCTCGCGAATGAGGATGCGGAGGTTCTCCTCGACCTCCTGGAGGTCGTCGGCAGCCATTTGGTGGGTGTATCGGCGGGCGAGGGGAAAGCTTGAGAGACCCGCGCCCGCTGGTTGACGCGTGTAGCGTCGGCAAGGTGCCGCACCGGTAGCGGCCTCCGGTTCCCGAAGTCCTACTGGAGGCTGCCATGGAGCACGTCCGTCCCTTCAACCGTGCGGATCGCGACCAGCTGGCCGAGCTGGTGAACGCCCACATCGCGGCGGTGGTGCCGGGATGGGGTGTTTCGGTGTCGGCCCTGCTCAGCCAGCTCGAACGCGAGCCCGCCCAGTACGTCGTGGACCCCTGGGTCATCGAACGCAGGACGCTTGTGGCCGTGCGCGATGACCGGATCGTCGCTGCCGCCTACCTCAAGCGGTACGGCACGGATGCCCGGGTGATGCCCGACTACCACGACGCCGGCGAGATCGCGTGGCTCGTGTGCTGGCCTCACACCGCCGACGCCGGCCATGCCCTGGCACGGGCCTGCACCGACCAGCTCGACGCGTGGGGCGTCAGCCGCCAGTGGGCCGACGGTGACCTGCCGACGCCGGCCACCTACGGGATCCCCGACGCCTGGCCGCACGTGCGCCAGGTGCTGGTGGCGACGGGCTTCGCCGACGACGACGCCCACACCGAGGCGCTGTACGCCGGTCCCCTCGACGGGATCGCGGCGCCGGGGCCGGCTCCGATCGAAGGGATGACGGTGCGGCGCGAAGTCTCCAACCTCACCACCCGGTTCGCGGCGGAAGTGGCGGGGCGTACGGTCGGCTGGGTCCACGTCCGCGACGACCTCACCCGGGGAGGGACGCTGCTGCGGCTCGTGAAGTGGGCCGAGCTGTGGGACAACTTCGTCGAGCCGAAGTACCGCAAGCGTGGCGTGTCGACATGGCTGCTGCGCCACGCGGTGGCGTGGGTCCGCCTGGGTGGAGCGGAGCGCATGCTCGTACCAGTGAACGCCGAGCCCTACGACGACGGGATCGGTGACTTCTACGGACGGTTCGGGTGGGAGGAGATCAGCCGGAGCCGGCGGGGGTGGCGGCGGCTGTGACCGATCGGTAACAGGGCGGCAAGGGGACCGTTACCGCCGTCCCGGATCGTGTGACCCAAGGCCAACACACACGTCCAGATGAGGGAGGCGGCCCCCATGAAGAAGTTGATCGTCCTCGTATCCACCTTGATCGTCGGTGCGGGAGGCATGCTCGTCACGCAGACCGCAGCCGACGACCGACCGGCGGCTCCCGTCGCCAACCAGGCGGCGGCCAATAAGCCCGCCGTCCCCGAGCCCGCGGCCCCGGTCGCGGCCGAC